>CAJUTD010000001.1:0-111525 GCA_910589635.1 uncultured Lachnospiraceae bacterium
CACACAATTTCAACTCACGCCCCTACACGAGGGGCGACCCGAGCTTTAAGGAGATATTGCGCGCCGACATTATTTCAACTCACGCCCCTACACGAGGGGCGACCCGACTATGGAGCTGGTAAAACGACAGCTAAAAATTTCAACTCACGCCCCTACACGAGGGGCGACCTGGAAAAAAGCGTAAATCAAATAAATGATTTATTTCAACTCACGCCCCTACACGAGGGGCGACGCGTAGTTTCTGTAATCTTTCAAGCCAGATTTCTATTTCAACTCACGCCCCTACACGAGGGGCGACGAGCAGAACCTCTATTTTATGCTGATAAGAATTTCCCAGCCTATAAAAACGCACGGAATCATTTTCATTATCAATAACATCTGAAAGCAAAGATTTTAAGACAACGAGTTCAGCGGCGTCAACCAAAACTTCAAATACAGAATTCTGCACACGCACACCATATTTCTCACAAATCTTCGCCACCTTGCGAAGTCTTTTTGCCCCTGCCAGCTCCGTCGTATTCACATCGTAAGTAACAACCAACATCATATCCGCTCACCTCCAGACGAAAGGCGGATAACGATCGAGGTCTCCGCGCAAAACCCGTGCAAACAGCATCGCCTGTGTATACGGTATTAGCCCTATCGGTATCTTCTCCTTCAGAAATGGATGCACAATCTGTTCTTGTTTTCTTGCTCTCCATCCATTAATGACTGTTTTGCGCCCCTTTTCGTTCAGATAGACGGCGTCGCAGTCGGTCTCAAAATCCTTCTCTGAAAGTTGCCCTTTATTAAATAATGACAAAACAAAACGGTCGCACAGAGGAGCACGCAGTTCCTCCATCAAATCCAAAGCTAACGAAGGACGCCCTGGACGCAATGTATGAAGATAGCCTGCTGCTGGGTCCAGTCCCACCGTCTCAAGCGCCGAACGCATATCGTGGATGAGCTGCGTATAGACAAATGACAAAACCGCATTGACCTCATTCAGAGGTGGACGGCGACTGCGGGTCTCAAAACGAAATCCATTTTGCCCAGAAAGCATATCATCAAACCGAGAAAAATATGCGGTCGCTGCTGCTCCTTCCACGCCACGCATAGAATCAACCGATTGACACTCATCCAACTTCTTTGCTATGTTGCTGAGTGTTTCAGCCCCCTGGTACAGATTTTTTTCTTTCTCTGCCTCTTTGCTTGTACGGGCATGGCGCATCAGCACATTTTTTCCATTACAAATCTTACCGTACAATATATCTCTCACCAAACGACAGGAAAAATCTTCATCATCAACCGCCTGATACTGTTTTTTCCTCAGCAAAACATTCCCGCTTACAGGACCACAGACTCTTGCACAAAACCTTCCGTATAAATCCAGAAAAACCATCGTTATCTGGTACTCGGAACAAAAGGACAACAAAGAGGTGGAAACGGAGTTTTTACCAAAAAATACAATGGATTCCACCCGATTCACTGGAACAGATGCTTTCTCCTCACCGCCAATAGAAATACAAATATTATCGTTACGGTGAAAAAGATAACTTTCTGGCGTCATAATATACATGGTTTCCAGCATATGTTTCATGATTCATCCACCCCCTTTGCCTCCATTGCCAATTCCTTACAATATTTTTCCGCAGAACGTCCAACCCCAGGCATACATATTTCACGCAACGAACACCGCTTGCACTTTGCCCCGTAATCTGCCGGAGGAGTTACCATTTTATCCCTGATATCACGCAGCTGCGCTATATAATAAGATACTTTCTCACGCAACTCTTCTGTGAATGGCACTGGGTAACGTCGATGAGAAGACGTATAAAACAGCGCCCCCTCTGGGATAGACGTATGATACATTTCTTCTAAGCACATCGCCTGGGCGCACAACTGCACCTCATATTCCTCCTCCGCGCGAACTTTGCCATGTTTATACTCAATCGGATACAGCCGCACCGGAAAATCCACAGAAGGTATCGTACATCCTTCCTCATCGGCAGCTGCCTCAATGCAGTCACATTTTCCTGTTATTCCAAGTCCATCTGAAAATACTGTATACTCATACAGCTTTACTTCTTTGCCGCGCCGTTCCACCCTCTGCGTGTGGACGCGTTTGTGTTCTATGCGCCCTTTCGCTGTATCTGCACTCTCCTTCCAAATCTGCTCATTCATGATAAGGGCTGCCCGCCGCAGGCAATACCCTGCCTGGGTCAATTGTGAAATCAATAGATAATCCTTGTCATCGTTCACAGAACCACTTCTCTCCCTCTTCTAAATGATTCCAAGTGATTTCTCCATAAGGGTCGCTTTGAAACCCAATTTCCACACCTTTCGGAAGATTCTTGATGTCAACACACGCTTCATAATCATGATAGCTTCTGGGATATTCCACATCCGCTTTCTTGGAAACCTGCACCAGCTCAAACAATTTATGTGCCGGGGCACAGCCTAATTTTGCCTGGCGGACGCGCTGCTCCTCATCGCTGTCCGTGCCCACATGTTTAAAAATAATCAATGGAGAAACGACCGCCATCTGCCCTTTGCTCGCAGAATGGTCATGTTCGTACATATTTAAAATTGACTCAAACAGAATTTTCAGGTCATTATCGTCAAATCCCGTTTCACCTGCCAGATTTGCGCTGATAAATCCACGTACCTCATACAAACCAAAGGGGATCATCTGCTTCCTGCCCATCGTGCGAAGCTCGTCCTCCGACTTCTTCTGTTCCATTTCCAAATATTGCTCCATTGTTCCTTCTTTTATCTTTTCTGTTACCGCCATGCGCGTAATCGACATATCCAGCGGCAAGATACGGTCCAGGCTGGTTGCAAATGTGATCTGTACCGGACCTCTGACCTGCCCTGCGTTGGGTCCTGTGGACATGACCGCCCCAAATGTACGCACATCGTAAAATAGCTCACATGCTTTCCTGCGCCCTGCGTAAACAGCCTCTTTTTCTTTCGCGCAGTCCTCAAAACCTGCCTCCCGTTTGGCCCGTGCAATATGGCGATTAATATTCGTAGACTGCTGAATGATAATATTCATGCCATCCTTATCACGATAAGCCAAATCTACATAATTTCGTATGCGGCGTTTTGTCGCCACGTCAGAAATATATCCCTTCATCGTTTCCGGGTCCATACGCGGCGTATTGTCCATGTCTGGATCGCCATTCGGGTTTGCATTTACACAAGATACATAATACATAAATTCATATCGGTTTTTGATTGCCATTTTCTGTTCCTCCTTATCCTTCGTCCGTCTGCTCTATCTCTGTTCCGTCTTCATTCTCATCCAGCAATCCCATTTCCTTTTTTGCACTTGGGGTGCGAAGCTCCGCCCATTTCTGATAATATCCCAGCGCAAAATAAGACTGTTCCTCCAGATTGAGGGTAACCGGTATCTCATCCCCCAAAGCACAATACAATTCTTCCAGGCGGCTGCCAAGATATTTTGCGCTCTTCTTCTTCAATTTTGCCAGGTGGTAATTGCAAAGACGTGCCAGCCTGCTCAAAACGATAGCTGGCGTTCTGCTGGCGGATGCATAATAACGCTCGATAACCCCTGCATTCACACCCTCTATCGCCCTCTGTTGGATGTGGGCGTATACTGCCATCAAACCGCCGCAATGATAGGCTGGGCTTGGATGTTCTAAGTTATATGTTTTCAAAAGAAATGCCTCCTCTCCTTCTGCGCGTTTTTTCCGTATCAGCCAAACCTTCAGCCATTGACAGGCCCATCCGTCGGGGCTCTGCGCCCTTCGCCGATTTGATTGACCGGTATCTTTCTGTTTCGTCTTCTGGTTTTGTCCAGCAGAATTGCCTGTCTCAGATGAGGCAAACATCTGTGAACGTATATATCTGAGGGCCCGCTCCGCCACGGCGTCCGGCAATCTGCCGCCCGTGAGTATCGCCATGAGGATAGACGGTGTAATGCCAGCCAATTCGTCTTTCAAACGCTCAAATATCTTGGCATCTGCCTTTTTATATTTTAACAGCCGGATAAGCCTGGCTCTCAGCTTACATCCTGGAATCAATGCTGTCCCTGAGGCATTCGTCAATTCCAAATCCTCATGCCACATTTTCAGGCTTTTATATAAATCTTTATACCTTCCACGCACGTATCTGCGAATCATAATCCGCCCGCCAACGCCGCTTAACAGCAAAATATAATAGGTACTGCTTAACTCCGGCATCCGTTGGCCGGATTCCACACTCTGGAGCAGCTTATCTGCATTCTTTACTGCGGAAATCTCTTTCTTACGCCTTTCTATATCTGTCTCTTCTTCCTCATCGTCATCCTGATAAAAATCTCCACACAGGTAAATCGGGTCTTCCTCGCGCTTCACCTCGCAATCGTACCAATGTACAAATTTAATATTTGATAAAACAGGCGCCTCCTTCAAGAGGCTGTCCAATGCCGCCTTTACTGCTGCAAATGCTTCCTCCGACACAGGTGCATTTTCCGCCTGTTTGAATCCATAGGAACAAAACGCCGCCTTATCAAAACAGATAAAAGCATCTCCACTGGCATGTCCGCCAACCGACTGTAAGCCAGTGATCTTCGGCGTTGTCTTTTTCGGAATCGTCGGCTGTCCACTAATCATGCAGACTGTGGCTGCACTATCTTTTGTTTTCACAAATTGCCTGCGAAACTCCTGCCACCACTTTCTGATATTCTCGCTGTTCAAAATTACATTGCCATCCACCTTAAAGGCAATTCGGTCTGATACTTTTACTTTATGGGAATCTAATTTCTGATTGATTTTATCTATGAGCTCTGGATTTTCTATGACATTCAGACACGCCCTTATTAATGGCTCATACTCCCCGGCTTCCCCCAAAGCATCCCAGAAAAATTGGCTTTTCGCGGTGGGGGCGTCTGAAAATACAATCGACCGCTTTTCAGCCAACACATTACATTTACCTGACCCATTTGCCAGGCTGCCGATATCCGGGCAAAGTACATTTTGCTCTCCTCCCAGCTCAATTTCTGCAAAACCCGCGTCGTGTGTTGACAGAGAAATATATGCTTTGATGGGCTTTTCCACATAACCTGCCGGTGGAACTAAATGATGTCTGTCCGCATAATCATAAAGCGCTTTTAACATATCCTGCCCCCCTTCAACACCTCGGGGCTCTCATACGGCGGAACCTGTATGACCCCCTCTTTCATCACTGCATGATACAGGGAAAGCTGCGGTTCAGCTTTTTTGTGCACAACATAATCATAAGGGCTGAATACGTCATACACCATGAGCCCCGCGTCTAAACTTTCATTGATCGGCTTACGCTGCCTATCGCTCTCCTCAAAGTATGCTGCGAACTCCCGCAGTCCGAGCGCAGGCTGGTGGAAACATTTGCCGCTGCGAATCCGGCGCAGCGCCTGCTCATAGAGCTGTTTTTCTTTTCCCACATACGCTTCCCGCGGTATGATGGAAGCCGCTATCCGGTAACGGACGTCCTTCAATGCCACAGTCTGCCGCTGTGTGCGCTCATCATCCGTATAAATTGGCTTGCTTCCTGACACTTTACACTTAACCTCATTGCGCTTAAAACTGATATAGCGGATTGGATTTAAGACTTCAATGCGGTTAATCTGATAATAAAACTCTGCCGGCTTCATATAGATTGCCGATAGAATCCCTTTGGCTGCCGAAGGCGTGGGAAAAGGGCTTGTCAGACGTTCCACTTTGTTGAAGGGAGCAGAGAAACAGGCAAAATCCCCCCATACCTCTAATACAATCTCTTGCAAAAAATCACCTCCATGTTTCCACTTCCTCCATTTGATGTACTAGTATAGGCGTAATGGAAGAAGCGGAAAAATTTCATAAATAATTAACCTATTTCTATTCGCTCCTGACATAAAAAATATAAATATCCTCATATATTCAACTTTATTATTTTATGCCAGGAGTTTTGTGTTAGGTTTATTATATAAATAACTTTAAAATATATCAATGCTAATTTTCCAAAAAATACTAAAATTCGCCATTCTTAGCGGTTTCTTAGCACACGAAATACTTGGATATTTTATACCTATCCAAATATACGATATAATCATGAAACTGAATAAGGAGAATAAAGTAGGCAGACCTGCTTCAACTTCCTAATCTTCTCATTCTTTAGGAGGCTGCACACTTTATTTGCCAAAGATGAATTCATCTGCCAGATGTGTTTTTTAAAGTATAATTATTGAAAAATAGGATTATAAACATAATCTTTGGTTAGACAGTGACGACAAGAGCAACAAATCTACACTTTTATCTTTCACAAAACAAAAATTTATCTTTATCTAGTACAACGAATATTAAGTAACTGATATATTCACTTGTCTAATTGTTCATCTACTGCGTCAGAAAACCTAGCCGTACATCATAAGGCATCTTCCCGCAGGCGGGTCCCTCCTTATGATAACCGCACTCGCTACGCCGTCGTTTTTCTTCCTTGTATCTGAATCAATTATCCAGCGTGAATATATCAAAGACTTAATTTTCGTTGTACTAGTATCAATCGTCCCTTTACCAGTCCCCGCCTCCTGCTATCTCCTGCGGCAATTGCAGCCCCATGTCCCACGTATAATATTTTTCGTATTGTCTGCGCAAGACATAATATCTACTCTGTTCACGGTCTTTTCCGGCAAAGGGCAGCCATTCCATATAATACTCCAGCTCTTCCTGTTGATACGCAGGCACAGTCACCGTCAACGATGCCCATTCCCGCATACGAGACGGCGTAATGCCGGACACCGCCTCTTTTCTAATTTCCTTAAATTTCTCACATTCTTCCGCCGACACTTCCCGGGGAATGGGAACGATCACTTTCAGACCTTTATCGGCAATCAGTTCATATTCTTTTTCCGTCTCCGCGAAATCCTCGCGCTCCAACGCCCGCCGCAGCGACGCCTTGTCAGCCTGGCCTGCAAATAGCTGCTGATAATACTCCTTCATTTGATCAGGATTGTCAATATCCAGCGGATGTTCCGCGCACAGGCGCTTCACTAACACTGCTGCACGCTCATACCAGTTCCCGAGCTTCGAGCTGGAACTGCCCGGATAGAGACACCCTTCCTCCTCAGGCTCAAACACGATCACACGCCCTCCCCCTTCAAGCCGCCCATTGCGGTTACACCGCCCGGCAGCCTGAATAATAGAGTCCAGCGGGGCAAGCGCGCGGTACATGACGTGAAAATCCAAATCAACGCCAGCTTCTATACACTGCGTGGCAACCACCCGGCAAGGCAGCTTTGCCTTGATACGCCTGGTGATTTCCTCTACCACAATCCGGCGGTGCGCCATGCAAAGATCTGTGGTAATGAAAAACAATTCATCTTCCGCGCACAGTTCCTTTAATTTGCAAAACAATTTCCTGGCATGTTTCCTCAAATTCACAATTGCACAGACGCTTGGCAATGCTGCCATCTCACCCGCGATCTCCTCTAACGATATTGGCTTTTTCAGCCTCCATTCCACGTGTGTGCGCTTTAATGCCGCAAACAGCCGGGGATTGTCCGGCATAATTTCTCTTGGCTTCCAGTCCACATTGGGGATCGCATCAAAATCTGGCTGCGTAGCGGAGGAAAAAACCATCGTACAATGGTAGGTGCGGCACAATTCGTTTACCGCTTCTAAGGTCGTCTCCGTCACTTCCGTCGGCAGACTCTGCGCCTCGTCAAAAATCACTACGCTGTCCGCAATATGGTGCAGTTTGCGGCAATCTGTGGGGCGGTCTGCGAACAGGGATTCAAAAAATTTCACAGAAGTTGTGATGATAAAGGGCACGCTCCAGCGTGAAGCAAACTCTTTGTTTTCTTCGCTTAGACGGCTCTGGCTGTGGTCTATGACAATGTCGGGAATAATTTTCGCATAGGTGTCAGTATTTTGTTCCGCCAATGTCAGAAACGGCAACACCACAATGATTCTGCGCTTACCCGTTTTCAGGCAATGGCGCAACGCAAAATAAAGAAGCGACAATGTCTTGCCGGTTCCCGTGGGCGCCGTCAGTGTAAACAGACCTTCCCCGCAATCTCCCATCTTCCCGCACTGTTCAAATAGCTCATTTCTTATCTGGTTCAAAAACGGCTCTGAATTAGACTGCGTGAAAATCTCTCTTTGATACGCCAATAATTTCTCCAGCCATAATTGGCCTTCAAACTGCATACGCTCCGTTTCCTGCAAATATTGCGGGTTCTCATCTAACGCGGAAACACTGTAGTCCGCATCCACCAGGCAGGAGAAAATCATTCTCGTAAACAGCATCGTTTCAATATTATGTATCTCTATATTTTCACTGTTCGAGGCAGTAAACCTCTGCAATTTCGGCGGACAAAAATCGGGAAAATCATTTTTAAGACAGTTTATAGCCCTTTCATATGCCGCTTTCCCCGCTATTGCCGCCGTTTTGCCTCCATTGGGGGACAAATCTTCCCCTCTGAAATTGTCCTGAAACACATTTTCTAATTCAGCGAACGCAATCAAGCCGCTATGATGTCCGTTGATCGCCTCAATGACCGGCCTATAGGACCTCTTTTTGCCTCGGATAAATGTAAGAAACGCCGCACCGCACATAGCATGGTCTACCTTCTCTCTGCTTCCCCGCAATACCTCTGCGAAGTTATCGCTATATTTGCCAAAATCATGCAGCAATCCTGCCACCCTGGCTTCCTCTCCCCGCTCAAAGACTTCGCCATACTGTTGTGCCAATTTGGCCACTGCGCCAAGATGTTCCTTGACGGTTGGCTGGCTGCCGTTTGGCAGTTTTGATTTTGCATAGTATGTTTTGTCCATTTTTCCCCTCCATGTTCTGTAATTTTTCTTTTCCATTCTTAGCTGGGTGTATGTATAGAAACCTTTTTGCTTTATTTGATTATATTATAATGCGTACGCACCATCAATCTCTTTATCAGCATCAGAAGATACGACAAAGCAAAGACCGAGGGGTGGGATATCTTCTCGAGCTTTATTCTAACAATTTTTTGATGATAGACATCAAAGAATATGATATGATAGATTTGCAACATATCATTCATGTGATTGTTGCGGAAGAAAATAGAAAAATAGTATCTTCCTGCGTCTGTGTTATCATTCCAAATCTGACTCACAATCAGCAGCCGTATGCTTTTATTGAAAATGTGATAACCGATGAAAAATACAGAAACAAAGGACTGGCAACACAGTGCCTGGATTATGCAAGAGAAATTGCTATAAAAAAAATTATTATAAAATGATGCTGCCCACAGGTTCTAAGAAGGAAAGCACACTGAATTTTTACAGAAAGGCAGGTTATAACAGTAATGACAAAACGGCATTTATTCAATGGATATAGTGTGGCAAAGGAAAAGCTCGATTTGTATGTTGCAATGCAGAACTTAAACCGGGAAACAATAACGTATGCTGCTGACATGATTCAAGTTGGAATGAAACTGCCAGACATCAAAGCATTGTGTGAAGATTATCTGCTAAAAAATGGAGCAGATTCCTTTTGGTATTGGGATGTTGGAGCATTTATTTTTGCCGGGGATGAAACGACGGTTTCCGTATCAGGTAAAGATTACATAGTAACAGATAGAGCCATACAAGAGAACGATATTATCACGATTGATTTAAGCCCCCAGAAGAATAATATTTGGGGAGATTATGCAAGAACACTTGTATTTGAAAATGGCGCATTATGTGATGAAACTGACAGCATCAAAAATGACGAGTGGCGAAACGGCTTGCAGATGGAAGAATATCTGCATAAAACATTAATTGATGTGGCAGCGCCGGATATGACATTTGAGGAATTATACTATTACATGAATGATTTGATTGTGAAAAAAGGATTTCTTAACTTGGATTTTCTTGGTAACCTCGGTCATTCCATTGTAAAAAATAAAAATGACAGAATATATACTGAAAAAGGAAACTGCAAAAGATTATCAGATGTCGAAATGTTTACTTTTGAACCGCATATCAGCGTTACTGATTCCAAATATGGATATAAGAGGGAAGATATTTATTATTTTAACAATGGCAGGCTGGTAAAATTATAAACCGCACAAATATTGGGAAAGAAATCAATCTTTCCTTCTGACATTTGAAGAAGTTCAGGATATTACAGGGATACCAATAGACCACTCTTTTCTAAGATACAAAAAGGAACTTATAGAATATGATTATCAAGTTGGAAAAATATCTATGAAAGAACAAACCGTTAGTTTCAATAAGATTGATTAACTTTTTCTGTGAAACACTATCTGTCCTATAATGATGGAATACCTTCAAAGCCGTTTTTCTATTCCGAAGAGGAAGATATTGAAACAGAAGTGAGAGTTTTCTGGACTTTGTGGAAGGCTTATGCGAAGACAGCATAGACGATTAGCTTTCAGTCTACAAATTTGCAATTGAAAGGTATGTTATACCACGCTGATAAGCAATAAACGGTTGATGAAATTGTAGATTTAGCTATAAGAGGCGTTTAGAATAATATTTGTATCCCTGGTTCCTAATACCTAAGAATCCCCAAACTGTATGGCAATTCGGTTTGGGGATTCAATTCTTCGTCAACGTGGACTTTTCATTTCTTTTTGCCTAATGGCATTATAGCATATATTGTCTGCCCGGCGGCCTGAATAATAGAGTCCAGCGAGGCAAGCGCCTGTATACTATCAACAGAAATTCTGCTCCAGCCCTCTCACAATCTGGTGCATCTCCGATTTGGTGGTAACATTCCTTGCCGCCTCTACCACCTGGCGTTTTTCCGCATCGTTCAATTTGGCATACGCATCCATCGCTTTGGGATTTGCCCCAAGCTGGAAGCTTAATCCCATAGGCATATCATAACTGTTACTTGCTTTTCCATCCATACGCAATCCCTCTTTCTAATATATTCCCATCAGTTTCAATATCCAGTAAATCAGCCCCAACAGCCAGCTCGTGAAAATCCCATAGAGAATGACCGGCCCGGCAATCGTAAAAATCTTACAGCCGATACCGAATACCTGCCCTTCTTTCTGAAATTCGATGGCTGGAGCCGCCACAGAATTGGCAAACCCAGTGATAGGCACCAGCGCGCCCGCACCGCCCCAATTGGCGATGGCAGGATAGATATTGAGCCCGGTGAGCAGTACGCTCGTCAATACTAATATCATACTGCACCAGCCCCCGGCTGTCTCTTTATCCAGCCCGAAATTGTTTGTCGCCATATTTAAAATGAACTGTCCGAGCGTGCAGATAATCCCGCCCACTACGAATGCCTTCGCCATATTCGCCGGCAGGGAATGGGTCGGCGTCACCTGTTTGACATATTCGTTATATTCCTGATTCTTTTTTTCCTTCTGCTCCATGGTCTGCTGCTCTTCCATAATGTTTTCCTCTCTTTTCCTTTAGATTTTAGGCTGCCGATTACATTTTATGCATATGGTTGGCGTAGAAATAAAATGCGCCCGCCATCTTGCCCAACGCCATAAACAACATAATCCAACTCAGCCCTTCCTTAATACCAAAACGGCGAAACATAATGGGAAAGGTGTTGAGGATTTCTGCAAGCGCGATAGCCAGACAGCCGACAAAAACGCCCGCCGACAAACCAAACAGCATCACCAGCCAAATCCCCAAATGCAGATGGATATGAAACAGTGCAAAAATATTACCAAACACACCGCCCAAGATAACTGCATTTTCGTAGAGCACGATATCCGTCGCCGTCCGGCTCTTACCGATGATCCTTGGCACCACTCCCACGGTGATGATAAAGCTGAACACACCGGCGGAAACTGCTGTGCCGCTCGCCAGCCCGATAAACCCTAAAAAAATTTCTTTCATCCACATTTTTCCGGCTCCTTTTTGCACCTTGAACAAACTAACTTATTCCACATCATTGCTCGAGCCTTTACGCCCGCAGTTTTCAATGAATGTGGTATCTACATCTTTTTCATAGGTACGCATTTCCACCTGGATCGGCGTGGGGTCCGGCGTAATTTTCTTGTGCCCGACGTGGTTGAAAAATACTGTGATTCCCAGAAACAGTCCAATCGAATAACAGATTTCGAGAACTGTAAAACCATTCGATTCCGTTCCCATGACCTGCTTATAAAAGTCTGCGAAAACCTCTCCCACGCCCACATCATTGTTAAAAGTCATTATGGTAAATGCCGAACCAAAGAAAATCAAAACACAGAGCACGGCCGTCTTTAGATACAGCAGCCATTTGGATTCCTCCTTGGGCACATACTCAATCACGAAATCTTTCTCGCCAATATTCTGGATTTCCACACTGGGAAATTCCTTGCCTATTAACTCAATCACTTTCAGGACCGAAAACACCTGCATCTGTGTTTTTTTCTTGCTTTGATTCGCAGGCGTATGAAAGTTATATACTTTCATCTGCTTCATCTTATTGACTAAAGGACGGTTCGTGCAGGTGAGCTTGGCGATATCCTTTAAGACTACGGACGGTTCCGTCACTTTTACATTCTGCTCTATTTTCAGATATACAACATCTGCCATTTTTACGCCACCGCCTTCTCCTGTCCCTGGTACTGACAGCTTGATAAATGATCCTGCCGTGCTTCATCGCAACCGACAGGCAGTTCTTCCTTATACTCTTCCTTGACAAGAGTTCCCTCGGTCACATTGACCTGGCTTTCCACATAATTCACATAATAAAATATGCCTCCGATAATTGTGAGTATCACAACTACCAGAAGGCATATCCGATAAATCGTACTATGGCTCATATACTCACTTCCTTTTCCATCTTTGGAAGTAGTATGCCATAATAGTAAAAATTTTATTCTTTCCTTTCACGATTACTTTATCGCAATTACTTTTACGCTCTTTTTCTGTCCTTTTCCTTTGAGCTTCTTTTTGTAAGATTTCAATTTTGCTTTCGGCACGCGCACGGAGGCTTTGGCGTTGATTTTCTGCAAAGCATTTTTGCCGACCTTTGTAAGCTTCGTGCTCCGTATCGTTAGCTTTTTCAATTTCTTACAATTATAGAACGCCTTGCTGCCAATCTCAGTCACATTGGCCTTTATCTCGGCGCTGGTGACCTTGCCACAGCTCTTAAATGCATTGCCTCCGATGGCCGTCACATTGAATTTCTTACCGCCAATCGTAACGGAAGAGGCAACTGTAATCTTTTTGAGCTTCTTGCGCACAGAACTGCTCTTTATGCCTGTGAGCGTGACGCTGCCCTTGCCGTTTGTCTTGGCATTTGTGATACGGTATTTGTAATTACCAACTGTATATACGGCATTCTTCTTGACTGTAATGGCAAATGTCCTGGTGACTGTACCCGTATACTTCCCTTTCCCTTTGATGGTTGCTTTCGCCGTACCAATCTTTGTATTACTGCTATACGCCACCGTGTAATCTTTATTTTTCACAAGCGATTTTCCCTGATATTTCACGCTCACACCAGGCGTTT
The DNA here is from genome assembly GCA_910589635.1 of uncultured Lachnospiraceae bacterium. Classification (GTDB taxonomy): domain Bacteria; phylum Bacillota; class Clostridia; order Lachnospirales; family Lachnospiraceae; genus Petralouisia. The sequence continues at coordinate 13,402 of CAJUTD010000001.1, forward strand.
TCTTCTTTCCATTGTAATACTGTTTGGAAATGCTGCCAATCTGGCAAGATGAGAGCGCGATTTTGTCGTTCTTATGATTGCCGTCGCCTGTATTACCTCCGCTGCCGTCACCTGTATTGCTTCCTCCGTATTCCTTGTCAGGCGCGGCAGTGACCTTCCCACCGCTGACTGTGAAATCATATCCGCCGGACGCTAACGTAAACTCTGCTGCCCCCTGCCCATTGTGCTCCGTCATACCTTTGAATGTAACGCCGGAAACATTAGGTATTTGCCCCATATCCATATGATCCACGGGAAGATACAAAGTCGCTGTCGTATTTGCCGGAACTGTCGCATGGTAAGATGCAAGTTTTCCTTCTTCACTCTTCCAGGATGACGTGATTCTTCCATATACGGAGTCGTAGGAGGCGTCCACATGGTTAATCCGCTCCTCATCATTGTACTTGCTACCCGTATCAAGCGTCGGCTGCAAAATGATATGCTTAAATCCCGGTTCCTGCAAATCGGAACTGATACCAACCATGTAACGGTACATCCATTCCACCACCGAGCCATACGCATAATGGTTGAAGGAATTCATCTCACTGTCGCCAAACCCAATCCCCGGGGAATAAGAGTTCCAACGCTCCCATACCGTAGTCGCGCCCGCCTTCACTTCAAACAGCCAGGACGGCTGCCCATCCTGCAAAAGCAAATCATAGGAGACCTGGGGATTGCCAATATCCGTCAGCACCGGAGCAATCACATTCGAGCCCAGGAATCCTACGGCAAGCGTATTCTTCCCTGCCTGCGCGCGGATGCTGGACGGATCGGAATTTTCATTTTTAATATTTTCTATCAATAGCTTCTGCGCAGCAGCCCGCATTTCCTCGCTGTCATAGAATCCCAGCTTTAACATCCACAACAATGAAGTCTGTGAATTATTTTCCCAGACGCCGCCCTTTCCCGCGCTGTACATAAACTGGAAATTCTTATTCCCTTCTCCCGATTTAATTACCAGGTTACCATCCTCAAACGTCACATGCGTTTTGAGGAACGTCTGCTTAATATTGTCGAACTTCGCCTGGTATGCCGCCTGCTTTTCCTCATTGCCAAGAATTTGGGCAATCTGCGCCATCAACTGATTCATATATCCATAATAGTAATCAAACATGACTTCAATGCTGGTGCCCTGGAAGGAGAGCCAGTCGCCGTAATTCCTGGCATTATTGGGAATCCAGGACTGGTTCGCGCCGCGCTCTTTGCCGGCGAGGAAGGTCATATAAGTGTCAAAATACTGCCAATTGTCCTCCAGGAAACTTACATCCCCGGTCTGCTGATAAAGCGCCCAGGGTACGATAATCAACACATCGCTCCAGCCTGCCGCCCAATTACCGAAAAATTCATTCGTATCTACACAGTCTGCCACAGAACCTACATAACCATTCTTCTTGGTATTTTCATCAAAGATTTCCTGCATATCCTGCAAAAACGCATAGGAATCAAAATTGTACACGGCGGTCTGCGCAAAGGCCTGCGTATCTCCGGTCCAGGACAACCGCTCGTCCCTCTGGTTGCAGTCCGTGGGAGCCGTGTAATAATTACTGAGCTGCCCGAACAATACATTATTGAAAAATTTATTGACGTTTGCATTGTTCGTCGTAATCTGCCCGGTCTGTTCTGATACCGAAGAAATGCCCTTGGAAGCCAGCCCATAAATTACCATGTCGTCGCTGGCTGTAAACTCCACATACTGGTAGCCAAAGAAGGACATGCCCGGCTGGTACTCTTCCGTACCGTCCCCGGAAAATACATACGTCGCCTGGGAACGCGCATTTCTAAGGCTCTTTTGGTAAATGGAGCCTTTCGGTCCATCCGCCTGCGTGGCTCCCTTACCCACTTCACTTCCATCATTGAGCATCTCCGCAAAACGCATCACCGCCCTGGTTCCGCAGGGAGCAGAAACCGCACGTTGGGCACGGCCGTCAGATTTTGCCCCATGTTTACCACCATGGTCTGCCCCTTCTTTAAGGTAATGCCATTTGCAAACATATCCGCCCCTTTATATTCTGCTATGGGATCAATCTCGCCGCCCTTATATTCCGATTGTGCTTTCGTTCCACTGTAGACAACTGCGGAAACAGGTTTTTGGTCAAACGCTCCTGTCATTCTTCCCGGAAGCCCGGTCTGTGCACGGATCACGCCTGGAAATGATGATGTGGACATACGCATCTTTTGTAAATCTCCCTGTTTCCTTACCATACCTTTATCTTCATTGGCAATTTCTGTCCAATCCGTTCCGTTTTCAGAGACAGACACCGTATAAGATTTCGGATAGTTGGCATAGATACCGCCCAGAATCGAATCCTTCTTACTGCGAGGGAAGATACGCAGGCTAGAAAATTCCACCGCCTCTGCAAAGTCAAACTCTATGACAAGCGGCTGGCTTAAATCGAGCGTCGATTTCATTCTGTCTAAAATATCGGTACTGTAACCTTTGTCCGAATCAGAACCATAATCTCCATCCGTTAGGTTCTGTGCCCGCCAGGTATCCCCAAACTCAAAAGGTTTATCCGTACTCACGGTTGGAACCACATCTCTCGCTACATTTTCCATACCGTTCCACAGCTCCAATTCCATAATCTGCAAACGGTTCTCCTTATCATTGTCATTTGCCTCATAGACTGCCGGCCCCACCTGGGACACACTGATTTTTACCTTTTTGGCCGTAATATTTCTGCCAAATTCCGTGTCATAATGTTCGGCTTCCACATCCGGGAAAAGCTCGGTATTGCGCAGGCTTTCCACCGTATAAACCGTACCTTCAGCCTCCCCGTTTAAATCTACATCCGTCCAATCCGTTCCATTCTGCGAAACTTGAAGTGTATATTTCTTGGGATAATTGGGGCATTCGTTCCCGGACTTCGCTCTCACATTCGTTCTGGGATACAACCGTAACGATTCAAACGATTTCTCTTCGCCGAGATTAAAAGTAAAGGTAATGGGATTGTCCTTAAAATTGAAAGAATCCACCGCATTTGCCCTCAGCACCTTGGAAGTATAGCCCTTGCCGCTGTTCACTCCCAAATCGCCGTCCGTTAAATAATCCGGGCTCCACACATCAGGAGCCGGCGAAGGAAGCCAGGCATCAGAAATATCCGGCACATTGCCCCTTACAATATTATTCTTCTCTCCATCCAAAAGCTCGAGTTCCATAATTTGCAGCAAATTTTCGCCGTTATTATCCGCCGGTCCTGACTCCTGCACCGAGAGCCGCACATAGGACGCTGTCTGTGGCGCAAATTCATTGACAATACAGGGGCTTGCCGTTTCGCACTCTTCCCCTCCGCTGCCCTGGGCATTTACCCACGCGCTGTCGTCATATCCCGCCTTCGTGTAGTCGCCAAGCTCTTTGGCAAAGATCGCATTATAATCTTCGCCATAATAGATGCCGCTGGCCGTGATGCCTCCGGCAAGCGTGCCTTTCCAGTCCGTCGTATTCGTCTTAATTGTGTTTGTACTGCCATCCACATAGTCAATCATCAGAAGCGCCTTTACCGCCGGGCTGCTGACGTCTGTGTTACCCATTCCGTTGTACCAGCCGGCGCCCGCCGACACTGCCACTGCCGCGGACTTGGCGTCTTTGAGAAACGGCGTAACGTCATACGTCTGATAACCCAGGCTCACATTGCGGTTCCCATATCCCGGATTCATGTGATGATAAATCAGTTTGCCGCTCTCATCCCATTCTCCCACACGGTTTCCATTTACATATGCCTCATAGGCTCCAAGCGCCGTAATATAAAGCCTTGCTTTGCGGATTTCTTTTTGTTCCAGCGGTTTCTCTGTACGAAATATCGGCGCTAAACGGCTTCTATTCATACAAATAAATTCCGCATCCCTCCACTCCTGCACATTGCTCACACCAGTCTCAAATGACGATTCCGCAGTGTAGACCTGCCCTGCCTGATCCCAGACTGTGACCTCCCACCGGTAAGTTCCCCTCTCTGAAATCGTCCCGCCACAGGCAATACCGGTTGACTTATCACTCTCCACCTTACCGCTGTCCCAAACCTGGGCGCCATCCTCCGCAAATACCTTAACCTGATATGAGGACTGCCTGGCGCCAATCACGTTGGAATCCATCTGCCATCCGAACCGGATTCCCGCCGCCTCAATTCCCAATGGATTGGTCTGGTAATTCGTTGTCAGACCCGTAATACTTGTCTTTGCCGCCGCACCCCGCTGCGTTGCCTCCACTGCCGCGTTCTGCTGTATGCTTCCCGCAGCCTGCACTGGTGAAACAGGAAACGCCGTAAACGCCACGCAGCCTGCAAGAACTACTGCAAGAATCTTTGCTCTTGTTCTCATTTCATGCACTTCCCTTCCCATAAATATATTTTAACATATATAATTATTATAATTTGTAACCCCAGGGCTGTCACTGTTGATAGGTACTTGCTTTATATGACCTTTGGGGATTATAATGTTAATAAGTTTTCATCCGTTCAAAAGGTTTCCATAGCGAAGCAATGGAAACAACATGCACAAAAATTACTCTGGGAAGCTAGCTTCCCAAGATAATTTTTGTGCATTCTGTCTTTGCCGCATGAGCGGCAAGACCTTTTGAACGAGTAAATATATGAACAGCTCCCTTTTCAACGAATGCAAACTTTATAACCAAATTGTAGCGCAAAACAGAAAGGATATCCACATGGACGACCAGAAAATCCTCGCCATCCTCAACGAATTTGAGCCCGCAGAAGAGGCATACCGCAAACTCTACCTTGCCAACCCCTACGACAAAATTCCGCCTGTACGCGACTGGCAGGACTTCATTACCGAATACCGCCAAAATATGAAAAGCCCTGTGGAAATCCCCACAGAGCCTATTTCTGATATTTCTACTTATTTTTATGAAAGCCAGTTCTTTTCCCCGCGAACGCTGATTCCCCATAAGCCTTCTCCCAATGCTTTCGAGATGGTCTATCCGCCTGTAGCGAACTCAGAATGCGTCATCTTCAAGCACCTCCGTTACCTGCCGGTCTTCGATCACGCATTGGAATTCGTCAAGCTGGTATATGTCCTCCAGGGAAGCAGCAGCTTCAACCTCAATCAAAAAAAATCTCATCTGCCCGCCGGCAGCTTATTGGTCGTCGGCCCCAATACTGTACAGAGCTTTTTCGCGCCCCATGACGAAGACATTGTACTGAATATTATCATGCGCACTTCCTCCTTTGAGAAAATGTTTCTCCCGCTGCTTATGGAAAGCAACGAACTGTCCGACTATTTCTGGCAGATGCTTTACGAAAAAGATTTCTCCTCCATCTTGCTATTCGACTGTCGGGGGAACCAGGAAATCCGCCATCTCGTCCTGCAATTATACTATGAGTCACAGCTCAACCGCAATCACAGCCTGCTCATCATCAACAGCTATATACTGCTTCTGTTTGCCCAGCTTATCCGTAACCATATCGACAATGTGCAGAGACTTTCCGGTGAAAACAGCACAAGCACTACCTCCAGGATTTTTCAGTTTATCACTGAGAATAAAGCGACAGTTTCTTTAAGCATGGTAGCGGAACATTTTGGGCTCAGCAAAGGTTATTTGAGCCGCTATATCAAATCGCGCACAGGCTATACCTTTTCCGGCCTGGTCCAGAAACTCAGGCTCAAAGAGGCTGCCTATCTATTGATAAACTCTAACCTCAGCGTTGAGGAAATTGTATACAAAGTAGGTTACACAGACATCAGCAATTTTTACCGGGCGTTTAAAGAAACTTACCAGACGACACCCGGGGAATTCCGCAGCCAGTACTCATAACACTAACCTCAATATTAGATATTCTATGTACCAGGGTTTATCTCATCGGCGATAATTTCCTACGCACCATATACCTTTCTACTGCTAACGATTTAATTTCCTGCGCACCGTATACCTTTTTACTGCTAACGATTTAATTTCCTGCGCATTTCCAGCAGGATTTTCTTCTCCATGCGGCTGACCTGAACCTGACTGATGCCCATCTCCTCTGCGATTTGACTCTGCGTACGCTCCTTGAAATACCGCAATTCAATCAAATGCCGCTCGGTCTCTCCAAGTTCCTGCAAAAGCTGTTCCAACACCATATGGTTGAGCAGCATTTCATGGCTGTCCTTTTCCTGCGGCAAGCGGTCTGCAAGGCAAATCTCCTTGCCCTCCGAGGACCCTGTATTTTTATAGATGGACTCAACCTCTCCATTCGCCTCCAAAGCCATAACGATTTCCTCCCGGGGCATACCGGTCTTCTCAGAGAGCTCTAAAAGCGTCGGTTCCCGGCCAAGCTCTGTCTGTAACTTTTCACGCGCCTGCTTCATCTTAGCGCCGCTCTCCTTTAAGCTGCGGCTTACCTTGATCATACCGTCATCTCTCAGAAAACGCCGAATCTCCCCCGTAATCATAGGTACGGCATATGTGGAGAACTTCACCGAGAAGGAAGTGTCAAACTTGTCGATAGCTTTCATCAGTCCAATGCTGCCAATCTGAAACAAATCCTCCTGCTCATATCCGCGGTTGTTGAATCTGCGCACAATACTCCACACCAGACCCATATTATTTTTTATCATAGCGTCCCGGGCAAGACGATCCCCCGCCTGGGACTGCTCTAAAAGTTGCCTATGTAATGCTTCCCTTTCCTCTTCCGTCCCCATTCTCTTAGGCTCGTCCAACCTTCTCACCCTTCCCCTATGGTTTTACACATGGTGACGCAAGTCCCCTTCCGTGGCTCAGAGACCACTTCCACCGTGTCCATAAATGCTTCCATAAATGCAAATCCCATGCCTGACCGCTCCAGCTCAGGCTTGGTGGTAAACATCGGCGCCCTGGCCTGTGCAATATCATCAATCCCTTTGCCAGCGTCCATCACAGAGATTTCCACCTTCTTTCCTTCAATGCTGCACTGAATCCAAATGTGCCCTTCCTTCTGTTCATATCCATGGATAATGCAGTTCGTCACAGCCTCGCTGACTGCTGTTTTGATGTCCGCCAGCTCGTCCACCGTCGGATTTAGGCCGGCTACAAACGCCCCCACCGCAACTCTCGCAAACCCCTCATTGGAAGATGCAGCAAGAAATTCCATCTTCATTTCGTTCTTTAAACTTTCCATAGTTTCCTCCTTTTTGCCTATTCAACTTCCATAATCTTCCTTAAACCGGATAACTGGAACACTCGCTGTATCTGCTCATTGAGATGCACCGCCTTCACATAGCCGCCGCCAAAACGCACATTCTTGCATCTGCCGATAATAACGCCAATCCCGGAGCTGTCCATAAAACTGGTATCGGCGAAATCAAATACCAGGCTGCGCACCGGGTATCTTAAAATCAGGCCATCTGCCTCTTCCTTCAGAAATTCCGCGGCATGATGATCCAATTCCGCAGGCATTTTCAAAATGAGACATCCGTATTCCTTCTTGTATTTGTAATCCATAGACTTCCTTCCTTTCCATTTTTAAAACTAATACATATTAGGAGAACATAGGAGGACCACTCACGCTTTCGTGTGGCAAGGCCTTTCCTAATTAGGATAAAAAAAGACGCCATAAAAATATGACGTCTTTTGTAGTAAACTCTTCTATTTATAATTTTCACAACAAACCGAAACAGATATGGATTACCGGCTTATGGCTGCTGACGGTTCAGTTCATCCAAGTACTGCTGAGAAGCCTTGGCTCGCTGTGTCCCCGGATGAAGCTCTATCATCCGCTGGTAGTACTTCTTAGCATTCTCCACATCCCCGGTCTGCCGATAACTATGCGCCAGATGGTAAATGGCATATCCATCGTCATGGTCCTCCTCCGCTTTTACCACCTTTTCCAAGCCGGTGATTGCCGCCGCAAAATTGCGGCTGTTGTAATCCTGCTCTGCCTGTTGATAGACGGCTGCCATGTACTGCTCGTTTACCAGGCCGTTCATTCTATCGTAGACTGATTTGGCCTGAGCGCCCAAAAGTCCGGGATCTACCTGCCCAATACCGTCCCCCGCCGCCTGAATATTCTGCTGTGAGTACTCGAAACACACATTGATCATCTGCTCATAATTCTCAATAATCTTCTGCGTATCTGCCGATTCCCCTTCCATGTTCTCAATCTTCGCTTTGAGGTCTTCTATCTCCTGATTGAGGCTATTCATCTCCTGCGTGCGCGAAGTCAGCTCATTGTTGGCTTCCAATTCCGCCTTGCGCGCTTCAGACACGGCGTTCTGCCGCACAGTAGGAATAATCAGGAAATATGTGATTAATGCCCCGATTGCCACGCCGATAATTAAATTTAATATTGTCATTAGCGGCGACATGTCCCTGCCATTTACCGGCTGGATAATCGTCTCATTACCGCTCCGGTAAGAGGCTGTCTCCTCTTTCTTATGGCTTGCGCCTTTGGATGCGGAGGCATCCTTCTGTAAATAACTGTCTACCTCCCTCAGATAACGCAGCGTCGTCAAATTACCGTTGTCAACCTTTGCCGCATCATTGAGTTCTCTCCTGGCACGCTCATATTTGCCCTCCTCCATGTAAAGAAGCGCGAGAAGCTGATGCGCTTTCACCAAACCGGGATTCATAGAGAGCACCTTTTTCAGTTGGATAATTGCCAAATCCTTGCTGTCCTGCTGGCAGTAGAGCAACGCCTGGTTATATTTCTTAATCGTCTGGTTCACAGAACTCAGACGGGAACTGTTGGACTGGATTGCATCCAGATATTGTTCCGCGGGATTGCCCTCCGGCTTCATACTGCGGCTGATAACCCACTCGCTCAGGGCGTCTACTACTTCGCCCATCTCATAATAGACCAGGCCTAACAGATTACGCGCCTCTATATTCGCCTTATAATACTGCAGGCTCATGCGCAAAGATTTTGCCGCGCCTGACAAATCACGCACCTTCGCTTTTTTTAATCCGTCATTGTAGAAGGTATTTGACAGACGGATAATTTTATTATAACTGTCCATACCAATCCTTTCTATCTTTCTGAACCTACCGCTGTCTAGCTTCCTTGATAATTTCCTGCATGATATCTGTCATATCGGTGAGATCCCTGTCATATATTGCATCCTCAACCTCTTCCACTTCCAGGCTGGGTTTAAATTTCTTCAATTCTTCTTCAAAATCAATCATTCCATACCTCCTGCAATTCTCTCCAACGCGCCAATCAGATAAAGCGAACCTGCACAGAACAATATCTGTCCCGGCTTCTTCGCTGACAAGGCATACGCATATGCCTCCTCTACCTGCTCTATCTCCGTAATCTTCACTGTCTGCTTATTCTTATGTGCCGTCCGTTCAAATACCTCCGCCAACATATGACAGTCTGCCCCTCGGTTTCCCGGGACAGATGTAATGATAATCTTTTCCCAATCGCCCTTTTGCAGTAAATCTTCTGCGGCACGCATGTAATCTTTCTCTTTCACCATGGCAAATAATAAAACCGCAGGCGTCCGGGAAATCTGTCCTGCCGCCTCAAGAAATCTTACAATGCCATCGGGATTATGCGCCCCGTCAAAATACACATCCGGCCTGACTAGTTGCATTCTCCCCTGCCATCTCACTTCCGCAAGTCCCTGCCGTATCGCCGTATGCGGTATTTTCTCACTCTGCGCAATACAATTCACAGCCTGCAAGGCTATTGCCGCATTCTGCGCCTGATACGGCGCTGCAAAGGGAATTTCAAATTTAGTAACAGTACCATCATAACCACAATCATAAGAAAATGCAATCTTTTTCGCCGTGATTAATAAAATTTTAACTTTATCTGGAAAAACCGGATAAGCCATGCAAGCCTGCTGACGGGCACAATCTGCGATTACTCTGTCCGCCTCGGGCAAAGATGCGTCATACACGATCGGAACGCCAGGTCTTATGATCCCTGCTTTCTCCGCCGCAATCTTGGCAATTGTATCTCCTAAAAGCTCCGTGTGCTCCAGACTGATGGAGGTAATCACCGTGAGAAGGGGGCGCTCTATAATATTCGTGGCGTCCAGACGTCCTCCGAGACCTGTCTCCAACACAACATACTCTGCCTGATACTCCGCAAAGATGAGCATACCCGTGGCAAACACATATTCAAAAAACGACGGATGCGGCATACCCTGCTGCATCATGGAATCTACCGCCCGCTGAACTGCCTGCGCTGCCCGCACAAAACACTCTCTTTCGCAAGGCTGTCCGTCCACCCGAAACCGCTCCTCAATATAACTTAAATGCGGAGAAGTAAACAACCCCACGCGCTTGCCTGCCGAGCGCAAAATGCTGTCGATAAAAGCGCAGACACTGCCCTTGCCATTGCTGCCCGCCACATGAATAATTTTAAAATCATTCTGCGGCTGTCCTAAGCGGCGAAGCAGTTCCCTGGTGTGTTCCGGCTTATTTTTAGCAGAAAATCTGGGAATTTCCAGAATTTCCTCCACTGTATCTTCGTATGTCTTCATAATTACCAATTTTCCTTTGTACTTATTCGCAGTGCCCATTATAATACAGCCGCTAATTGAAATCCAGTCCTAAATATGGAAAATGCTGATTTTTCGTGTGACATTTTTCAACAAGAGCCTCTTTAGAAATTTTTGCGAAGAATAATAAAGCGGGCACAGCGTGACAAGGTCTTTCCGATAAGGATTCGAGTGTCAAAAGCACCTTTTTGACACCCGAATCCTATAAGATAAAAAACGGCATTCATTCGCCGGATATATTGTTATCCAAACAAATGAATGCCATCTATTATGTCTTCTACTCTTTTACCTCTCAGGACTCTATCGCACACATCAAAATCTTATCCTGATCCCGAACAAATTCTAACTTCTTCTGCTGTTCTTTCACCAACACACGCAGCTCGTCAATCTCCACCCTGACGCCCGGGTATACATTGCCGGTAACTCTGACTGTTCCTCCCCTTGCACGCTCAATCTGATCCTGAAGCTTCTCAAGCTCCGCCTCATCGCCTGCCAGCAATGCCGTGTCACGAATCTTCACGCGCAGAAGGTCAGTCCTTCTGGGATCATTCTTCATATCTTTTAAAATCTTCAGCCCTTCTTCTATCTTGCTGAGATTTGTCTTCTCTATCTTAATCTTATTCTGTAAGACGCTAATCCTACGCCGCGTAGCCATGTCATTGCCAATCTTCACATGGGTTCTGACCTCGCCTTCACTGCCCAGCGTGTCAACCTCAATACTCTCAATTGCGCCTACTTCTCCGCCAATGATACTTGCTTTCTTCCCATTAAGTATAATACTCTCACCGCAAGATACCTGGCAATTCAAAAATACATCAGCCTGAATGGTTCCGTTGGCATGTACTCTGGTGTACTCAAAAAACTTAGCGGAAATATTCCCGTTCGCTATGATAGTAGCTCTCGACCCTCCCATAACGCCGCTTCTTAGCACAATATCTTTACCAGCTTCAATATTCGCGCCCTCCACAATACCGTCTATCGTAACGGTACCGGTCGCCTTAATTGTCAAACCGCTGCAAACAGCTCCATGAACAATTACGTCGCCACGGAAATCAATATTTCCTACAGACAAATCAGCATCGCCAGTAATCTCATACACGGGCAGAATGACGATACGCTCACCGCTCTTCTCAATCTTCCCATCTATTAAGGATGTATAAATCAAACCATCCTCTGAACGTTCAAACCCTTTGCCGCGCAATGGGACTAAATCCCTTCCGCGCTTCGCAAGAACCGGCTTACCCTTTAAGTCTATGCCGTCCTTTCCCTGGATTGATTTATGGTACTCTGCAATCACCTGACCCTGTGTGACTATCTCTACCATCTTAATGCTCCAGTAATCAACTGATCCGTCCGGCTTTAACTTAGGCTTCTTGCTGAAATTCATGTCAAATTTATATTCATAATATCCATCTATGCCATCTTCGGGTATCTGACCCTCCGCAATGAGAACTTCCTGATTATAAACTTGCTGCTCTAACATCTGTCTGATTTTATCTTCATTAATCCCAAAGGTCACGCCGCTCGTCTTGAGTACAGCCATTATATAATTGAAATCATGGACCTCCAATTCCGGCCTCGGTAGGAACAGATAGGCCTTCATGTTGTCCCGGCTTAATCTAACTTTGGGTTCATTTTGCGTTGAGGCTGCCATTACAGATCCCCCCTTTGCATGGAATTCCTGTCAAAAAAAGTATTATACACATATATATTACCAAGATTCCTAAACTTTTTCAATATGTTTTCTCGTATTTCTTATTTTTTAGAGAACAGCCCGCCCCCGTCGTTGTACCATGAATTGCTTCACAATCACATGGTACACTTTGCATGCTTCGGCGTGTATAATAACTGGTGATATTATACTATAAGCTAAACTGCTCTCATTTTTCCTGCAATGCGGATAACAGGACTTGAACCTGCACGGGGGTTGCCCACTAGAACCTAAATCTAGCGCGTCTGCCAATTCCGCCATATCCGCCCAAAGGGGCAGGGTATATGACCCTGCATACCACAACTTCTAGTCTAAAATACTAAGAAGCCGCCTTGATTATAATATCTGATGGTAAAAAAGTCAAGAGCTGAATTTAAATATGTTGTAACATAATAACTCCTTCTTTTTACTCCTGACATCCAAAAATACCTTTACTGTCAAGCTTTTTCTCTGCATATGAGCTGTAAAACAATTCTCGCTCATCTATCTTTCCTGCGAAAAAATCAGCAAACACTCTGGAGAATTTTTCTGCTCCTTTCCCGTTCAGATGATTCGCATCCTTAAAATCACTGTCCTGCAAATCCAATAAAGCTTGATTCGCACAGTTAAAATCATAATATAAAACCTCATATCTCTCACATAGATCACGCACTTGTTTCAGATAACTGTCATAATTCCCGAGCTGACCAATTAGGCGCTGCGTCATTGGCATAGAAAAACACACTAGCTCTATATCATTTTCTCGGCAATACTTCACAATCTTTGCAAAGTAAAACAAATAATCATCTGAAATATAGTTTTCCGTTATGTCTATCGGTTCCTCTGTGCCTGTATAGGTAACAACATCCCTAGAATATACAAATCCTTTCCCTGCATAATATTCCGTTTCATTTTCCACATAATCATATTCTTTGTATCCTTTTTCGCTTTTATTTTGAAACGTATCTCTCATAAAACCAAAAGAATAAATCTTTCTCCAATTGCGCCGTGCCGGGCAAAAAGCATTGATATAATTTTTCGGTTCCATAGCATTCAGAATGTATAATACCTTATTAAGGGACAGCCTCATATAATCAGATATGATATAAGAAGCAGTCACATCACTTTGTCTTGTTTCCTTGTTATAACAAACCATCCTCGCCGATACTTCCAGATAACAGCATTTGATACCACCAATCTTATTTGCCTCCTTTAGCAACGCATAAGATCCATCAATCGTCTGTGAGGATGTACTGAGGTTAAACGTATTCTCACCCCAAATCTCATCGACAATCCAAGGATTGACTCCTCTGTACACATGGGAAGCCCCAATAAAAATACTGTCAATTTCCTCCTGTTCATACAACTCATGCATTAACACCCGGGTATAAGATTTAGTATCATTATTCACAAAATACCCAACTACCGCTACAGCCACTACCATGATATATGCTGTACACAGAAGAATACAAATTTTCTTAATCACTTTCTTCCACATAATATATTGAATCCTCATCTAATGCTTTTGCATACTTATTTCTTAAAAGTTCTGGTATGCAAACCCACTTAAACTATATTCTTCCCCATATATTCCAAATAGAAAAATAGCAACAATTATGGATGCATAAATAACACTTCTAATAAACCAATTCCTGCTGAAAATCCAATAACAGATATTCTCTTTATTCTTCTCCTCAATATTATCTACCAATAGGAGAATGAAAAGCCCTGCTGCTACAAAACCAATATCCCCCGGATAAATCCCCAAACTCACATATTCGTCTGCATTTATCAGATCACTCGCATTGAAATTAACCACCATATTCTTAACAATCCTGGCACTATATTCCAAACTTCCTGGTACAGTTAAAAGCCTTCCGCCACAGAACAACAGATATGTCCTAACTTTCTGAAATATTTTCCATGTCCTGCCGTCTGTGTTAATATGTAACTTTTGGACCACCTTTTTATTCCACGGCGAAAAGGTCACGGATAACGTAAACAAGAAGGCAAAATAGATTCCCCATGCGAGATATGTCATACCCGTTCCATGCCATAACCCCGTAGTCACCCAAATCAGAAACAAGAGCACAACATCCTTAAAAAGATTCCCCGCCCTTTTTCCGTATTTCTCCTTTATTTTTGCACATCTGCGTATAAACTTTCCTGAAACTGCTAAAGGCATATAAATATAATCTTTCCACCAGCTGCTCAAAGACATATGCCATCTCCGCCACCATTCCGGCACACTCCTTGCTGACAACGGATGATTAAAATTCTGATTAATTTCAATTCCAAATATGTTGGAAACTCCTCCTGCAATATCCATATATCCTGAAAAATCTGCATAAAGCCAAACCCCGCTGAGTACAATCGCCAAAAACTGCAAACTGCCGGACACCTCCTGGGGCTGCGCAATAATAACAGCATTTACCAGACCGGCTATTCTGTCCGCAATAAATAATTTCTTAAAATATCCCCAAGTAATACGAACACCGGCCTGCGCCATCCTACCTGAGTCAAATTTAATTCTGGAAGAATCAAAAAACTGATTCTGCAATTTATGATACCGTACAATAGGACCCTGGATAATATGAGGAAAATATATGATGTACAAAATAAATTTCGCAAAATTTTTCTCACTTGGATAACGCTTCCAGTAAACGTCTAATACATATCCCATCCCAGAGAATGTATAGTATGACAGCCCTAAAGGCAACATCCACTCAACCGAACACTTGTACCCCCCCCCGCTCTTCAGTAATATTTGAATAGCTCCAATTAATTCTCCGAATAAATTCCAATATTTATTAAATACCAGATTCCCTACAACAAGAATTATCATTGTGAATAATATTCTTCTGCTTTTTTGATGTAATAAATTTTTCTCTCCTTTGTCTTGTACTTCATCCAATAATGACTGTTTAAAATTATTCTTATCAATCCAATTTGCCGTTCCAAAAAAAATTGTGCTAAGAAGAAAGGCATACAACAAATACTTCCAGCCACTTAATGCAAAAAATACTAAGCTGCCAACCAACAAAACAATCCATCTTTTTGAAGGTTTAACAATGAAATAAACCATCGCCACAAGTAGTACGAATATTACAAACTCCAAAGTGCAAAAATTCATTTTCGTCTGCTAAACCTTCCTTTCTATCACGATTAATGATTTGTCTAATTTACAATCCTGTTTAACTATTAACTTTATTTTATAAAAGTTAATAGTTAAATTAAAACTATCATTCCCAATACTTTCATTTTTTTCTCGTTCACTAAGTGAAGTTCATTGAATATCTCCTCATACAATGATTTCCCTATTTGTTCTACAAATAAAATGTTGCCTATCTCTCCTCCTTGTTTCATTGAAATGGCATCATAAAACATATTTCCTCCCATTTCAACCTGAATTCCCTGTTCTGTCATCTTCTGCTTCAATAACTCTAAAAGAGAATCCTCAATATTTTCAAATTCACTTCCTGTGACATATACATTAGTTATATTTTGCTGTTTACAAGAAACTACAAGATTTGCACATGCAGCATCAATCTGCTGTTCCAGCGTCACTTTTTTCTTTCTCCGATTCTTCAAAGCTAATAATTTTTCATCAACTATCGAAAGGAATCTTTTTCTTTTGCGCGCCAAAGTAATCTCTCCAAGCAGCGCTTCTCCATATAGGCTTCGTATTTCTTCAGAATATTGCAATTTTCCAGCAAAAAGCACCCCAAATACTATCCACATTCCTGCTATAAATATTCCTGCAAATATTCCCAAAACAATGTATTTTTTCTGAAATCCTACCTGTACCAATACCTCTTGTTCTTCTTCCTCGCTATTCAAAACCTCTTTCTGCTGGTCTGTTAAAGCATTTTCCAATTGATTTAACTGCACATTAAGCGTCGCAATTCTTGTAAGTATCGTACTCTTCTTTTCCACAAGATTGCTATCCACAGTATAATATTGGCTTTCAGTAATAAATAATAAATCATGTGACCCTATTTTCTGAATCTCTGATTCTTTCTGACTTAAGAGCTCCTTTACCGCCTTTGTAATTGCATCTAATTTTTCATTGTCCGGATATCCCACAAAGATATAAATCATATTACTTTCTCTTCCAACATTGACTAACTCTTTCAATTCCTTTGAGGAAATATCTAAACCTGCCTTTTTAATTAAATTATTTCTAAACGACTCACCACCCACATACTTCGCATACATACTTATCACATCTGATGTGTAATCCGGTAAAATATCTTGAGTATAGTTCATAATATAATCAGTCTGAATCATATACTGCAACTCCGCCATCGGCTCGTTATATGCATCAATTTGCATAGAAGAAGATGTATTTAAATACTCACGATAAGCCCTGACTTCTTCACGAAGGAATCTTATATTTTCAATATCCCCCAATTCACTTTCCGTAAGTTTTTCTTCTATAGGCTCTTCTATATCAGCCTCTTTAGGGCTGCTACTTATTCCACGCACATATTGTAAGCCCATAAATAGTAATCCAAACACAATTGCTAAACATATTATCTTACGCCATTCCAGCAAAAAACTCCAAAAAAGTTCCCTAATACTTATCTCTCTTTCCATTCCTTTGTGATTATCCATTCCCTTTTCCTCCTAAACAAAGAATTTCTTAACTATTACTTTTTCAATAACCCTTTCATCTTTTGTTGTAGTCCCCTTACCATTGTTAAAAATAATCTATCTCTAAATATTAGTAACAATATTGCATATCCTACAAAAATTAAACTACTAAACGCACACAAGCCCCAAAATGAATCACTATTTATAGGACAAATCCTTGCTAACAAAAAAAGAATTCCTGCTATCGTTGCGTACTTTAGCAAATATCCCATTTTTCTAATGCCTAGATTGACCTCCTTCCAACTAAATACCAAAAGCAAAATTGCGCTAAATACTGTACTAGCTAATGCCGTACCCATCACAACACCTGCAACCCCAAAAATACGGCTTAATATGATGGAAGCTGCGATATTCATAATGACCTCAAAAATTCCAAGAAGCATAGGAATCTTTGTTTCCTGAACAGAATAAAAAGCTTGAGTAACAATTCGCTTCAAGCAATATGGGATTAAACAAAATGCATAAAATGCCAAACCTCTGCCTGCCTGTCCCACAGCTGACATTGAAAACAGTCCATGCCCATAAACCAAATTAACAATCGATTCTGAAGCGTTAAAAATTACAATTATAACAGGAACACATATTATAACAACCGTCCTCACTGTTGTGTTTAGAAGGCTTTGTACTTTTTCTTCATTTTTTTGTGCACACGCCAAAGACACTTCAGTAAAAGAGATTGTAGACAGAGGCAAGCTGATGATATGCGCTGCAAACTGAAAAAGTACTGCCGAATATGATAAAGCAGTCACTGCACCTTCTTCAATGGACAATAACAACATTCTGTCTACTAACTGATTAATTTCAATCGTCGTATTACTTAATAAGATAGGCAATGACTGTCCCAATAATTCTTTAACTTCTGAACCCCATATGCCAAATTTTACAGAAATTCCCACATATGAATGAGTCCTTAATTTTAAGAATAGAAACTGTATGAGGTATGACAAAGGCATGGCAAAAACTAGCGACATAATTCCTATCTTATCCTGAAAACAAAACACCATGCCAATCAGTACCAAACTGTTTACAATAGAAGAAAAAGCTGCAAATTCGTACACTTTTTCTGCGTTCAAAACATTTTGAAATATATTTGCCATAAGGGAGAATAATATCCCCAAAGACATAATCCTTAAAAAGAGCGCTGTCTGATCCTTTTCTATCTCTGAATACGAAGGAGCCATTATCTTTACAAGTATAGGCGCGACAACGATAAGAAACACCGTCAAAAGTAAGGATAGCAATCCCAGTCCAGTAACTACCCGGGTAGAAAATTGGTATGACTTTTTTACCCCTCCCTCTTCTTTTTTCTTTATATACATAGGTAAAAATGCGACAGACACGGACATTGTAACAGCATAAAAAATATTTGCAATCACTCCTTCTGCCATATAGTATATATCTGTCATATTACTTGCGCCAAAAGACGACGCAATAATCATTGACTTCAAAAATCCAATACCTTTTCCTGCTAATGATAAGATAAATACCAATACTGTTGCTTTAAATATTGATTTTCTCATATTATTTTTTCACCCTGACTAACTTTAGCCTTTTACTATTTGTTTTTGAACCTGAAAAGCTGCTATTATTCAAAGATGTCTGCCTCTCCGGCCAAATTGCATACAATAATAATAAAATCGCTCCTCCTCCTGTCATAAGAGAAGTCTGAACCGCTACATCATTCAGAGTATATATCCATAGAATAAACATTGTCAGAAAAATATTCATATTTATATTTTTTTTCAATGCGCACATTTTACAAATCATCAAAAGAATCAATGACATAATAATTAATACAAAATACCCTCCTTCTGCATATGCCTCCCCCAAATATCCTGTATTTGCCATTACACCAGGACTACCCAAATATTTTCCTATGCGCTCTGGAGCTGATTCGGTATATGTCGATTCCAACCCTAATACCTTACCGATAATGCTATTATAGAAATATACTTTCGGATGCACAGAATAAAATTCAAAATATGTAAACTTTAAACTTGCTGGAACAATTAACACTCTTCTTGTAAAATAGGATAACACCAATAAATTTCCTAGAATTTTATATATTAAAATGCTGCCAGCAACTCCTAGTGGAAAGACCATATACAAAATTTGATATAGCCATTCTTTTTTACAAACAAACCAAACTCCACCAGCTAAAAGAATCATAAATAGGTATGTCTTATGTGCAAAAGACAAATATAAAATCAGTTGTAATATTAAATATAAAAAGGCTTTGTTATATTTTTTTTCTTCTAATGACAACACAAAGCCAAAAGGAATAATAATCTTTGCACACCAGGGTACCAAATAACTAAGCGGAAAAGCAAGAATATTCTCATCACGAACTTCATATACTCGAGTAATATTTAATGCTGTCAGAGATGGAATTCCATATCTTAATATGCACATTCCTACTACTAAAGCGGTCATCAATAACAAAAAACTATTAAAATCTGTATTTGTTTTATTCACACTAACTGACGCGTGTTCTTTATGCATCATACAGAAAAAACATTGGACAGCATAACATAATAGAACCATAAATAAATATTCTGTGCTTCTATTAGTGGTACCATATACTGTCAACATAGGAATCAACATGAGCAATAATTGTATATTGACAAATATATCGAATATTTTGTATCTTCCCGTAGGCGTCAACAACCATAATCCTATCAGAATAATGTAAGATACTGCAATTTTAACAGCATTTGTATTGTTTACTATTCCTGTATATGAATAATGTTCTGAGAGTAATGCTATATATGCATAATCTAACAAGGACTTATAAATCAACAAACCCAACAGAGCTTTTAGGCTTCTGCGTTTAATAACAAGATTCATTCATTCCTCCATTCTCTGAAACAACATGTTACTGATATATTGTATCTAATACCTTAACTGCATGCTCCCACTTATAGTCATCTGCCTTATCCAGCATTTTTCTTCGGCACTCCTCTAACATTTCCGGATGAGATAACACTTTCAATACAACCTCTTTTATCGAATCTGCATCCTCAGGATCAACCACGAATCCCAGTCCAAACTTTCTTACCTTATCTGCCATGCCAATGCCCTCCGTCATTATCATCGGAGTTCCTGTGATAATTGCCTCATAAAATTTTACCACTTCCGTTTCACCCTGATAATTTGGATTTTTCGCATTGTAACCACAAAATAACAAGTCGGTATCCTGATATAGGCGATTTGACTCCTTTAATCCATCATACTCGCCATGAACATAGACATTAGGATATGCCTTCTCCATTTCCTTTAATTTAGGTAAATCAATTCCCTCTCCATTGATATCAATACGCACATCTTCCATATCTTTACAAGCCTCAAACAACGCCTGAAAATATGGTACCTGACTCCTGACACAGCCATGATATCCGATTCTAAAAATTGACGACGGCGTTTTTTCATGATAACTCAGATACGAACTATCTGGATAATTCCTCAATGTTACAATTTTATGGAGTAGTCGGCTAGAAACTTTGACACTCTCCACCGGCAATACGGCGATACTTTTACGACTGCCTTTTATACAATGTTCCACAACTCTTTTTGAGATGAACTTTCTTATTTTACCACCAATAATATAGTTTTCATGCATATCAAAAACATAAGGAACGCCGCTCTTTCCTGACAACTTATATGCCATCATACCGTCCAAATCATGGCAATGAACAAAATCTACCTGATGTTTTGCCAAATAACCTCTGCACGCCTTGACATATTTCAAATATGCCCCTATCTGATGATATCCAGATCCTGCCACAGAAGGAATATGAAAACGTAAGATTCTAATTCCATCCTTCTTCTCTTTCCGGGGCAACGACGATTGCGCCTCCCTGTCCCAACATAATATAGTAACCTGATGTCCCTGTCCCAACAAATAAACTGCTTCTTTGTATACCCTTACATCTGGATTAAAACTGTTGGTAAGCAGCATTACAATATTCATTCTGGAAACTCTCCTTCCATATCCATACTGGAAAAATCCTCTAAAGGCAATTTTATCGGAACTCCCATCTTCTGGCTCTTATAAATTGCCAGCACCATCTCCAATGCATTTCGACCTGCCTGCGCACTGACGTAAGGCTCTCTGTCATTTTTGATTGCCTCAATCATATCTGCAAAAAGGCTGGTATGGCCATTCCCATACACATTGCAGGTTTCTTCTTCAAAGCCTTTATTTTGATTATCTTCCTCTGTCTCATCCGCGAAATTCCAGACATCAATATTATTTGTGGATGTCCCACCTAATTTTACAGTTCCCCTCTCCCCAAATAAATATAAGGTTTCTTCCAGATTTTTGGGGTAGACGTTGGTAGTTCCCTCAACAGTGGCAACTGTGCCGTTTTTAAATTTAATTACTGCCATTCCAATATCTTCTGCTTCCAGATAACTATGGAATTGCTGTCTAGTTACACCATAAACTTCTTCTACCTCATCACCCATCATCCAGCGCAAAAGATCAATCCCATGAATGCACTGATTCATCAAGGCTCCTCCATCCTGTGCCCAGGTGCCGCGCCAAGGCGCTTGCCTATAATATTCCTGATTACGGTTCCACCGCACATGAATGGAACCATGAGATAGTTTGCCAAACCTTCCCTGCTCTAATGCATTTCGCATCTTTTGCACCGCAAGATTAAAGCGATTCTGATGGCATGCCGATACCTTCACTTCTTTTTCTTTAGATAAACGAATAATTTCCTCGGCATCCTCCATACTCATAGCCATCGGCTTTTCAATAATTACATGGATGCCTAAATTGATACAATATAAGGCGATTTCTGCATGGCTTCCACTTTCCGTAGCAATACTGACAAGCTCCGGTCTTACTTCTTCCAGCATCTTGCGGTAGTCCATGTAACGCCTAATAGAATTATCTCCTGCAATCCCATGTTTTTCAAGCAATGTTTCCATATGTTTCTCTTCAATATCACAGACTGCTACAATATCAAGCTTATTGTTCAATGCGGCTTTTATATGGTTTGTAGATATCCTGCCGCAGCCAATCAATGCGTATTTCATTTATGCCTCCTTTATTACCTCAATCATATCCTTATCCAATCTATATTGATTTCCACATAACGGGCACGTTAAAGTTTGCCCTCCCTTTTTCAAAGTTGTCCCACATTTACAGACATATCCTTTCAACCTGGCCGGATTACCCAATACTAATCCATAATCCGGTACATCGTTTGTCACTACTGCACCGGCGCCAATAAAAGCATACCTTCCAATGCTGTGTCCGCATATAACTGTTGCATTGGCTCCTATCGTAGCCCCTTTTTTAACAACAGTATGTCTGAATTCAGACTTTCGGTTAATAAAACTCCTGGGATTTACTACATTTGTAAACACGCAGTTTGTCCCTAGAAAAACGTCGTCCTCACATATAACGCCAGCGTATATGGCAATGTTATTCTTTATTTTTACTCGATTGCCAATCACGACACCACTCTCGATAAACACATTGGCTCCCAGCTTACAATTTCCCCCTATCTTAACATCATCCATGACAATGCAATTTTGCCAGACACAGGTTCCTTCCCCCACATGAGACTTTTCACTTACAAACGCTGTAGGATGTATTTTCACACTTTCATCCATACCTTCTATCCCTCCCATGCATTCACACAATTTATTACTCTATCAATCTCTTCCTCTGACAGTTCTGGAAACATGGGAATAGCCACGCCATGCTCTGCTAAATATTCTGCATTTGGCATATCTCCCGGCTGATAACCTAACTCCTCAAACACCTTTTGCAGATGCAGTGGAACTGGAAAATATACGCCCGTAGCAATCCCATGCTCTTCCATAAAGGCACGAAAACCATCCCTATGTTCTACTTCCAACACAAAGACATAATAAATGTGGTTACCCAAATCTCCACAAACAGGTTTCTTCACCGCCGGATTGATTATTTTATTTTGATACTTCTCCGCAATTTCATGCCGCCTAAGATTCCAGCCATCAAGATGAGGCAGCTTCACTCGCAACAAAGCTGCCTGTATTGCATCCAATCTAGAATTATGTCCTATCACAAAATTAAAATATTTGGGCAGATTTCCATGAAAATCTACGTTTCCTGGCTCCACCGCAATTTTCTTTTTCTTTCCATATGCCAAAAGCCCATTTTCACCGCTTCCATGTACACGGTACGCTTGACATAGTCGGTAAAGTTCTTCATCATCAGTCACAATCATGCCACCATCCCCGGCGCATCCCAAATTCTTAGTAGGGAAAAAAGATACGCATCCCATATCTCCCATGGAGCCTGCCTTCCGCCCTTTATATTCTGCTCCTGCTGCCTGTGCACAATCTTCAATCACATATAATTGATACTTTTTTGCAACTTCGGCTATCTTATCCATGTCAGCGCACTGTCCATAGAGATGTATGGGAATAATAGCTTTTGTACGCTCCGTGACTCTATCTTCAATGGCTTCTGCATTAATCACATATGTGTCTTCTGTGCTGTCCACAAATACAGGCGTTGCACCGACTGACGCTATGGCCTCTGCGGTCGCAAAAAAACTCATAGCACAAGTAATGACCTCGTCTCCCTCGCCTATCCCGGCAGCCAAAAGAGCCAGCACCAAGGCATCCGTTCCATTTCCCACTCCGACTGCATATTTTGTACCACAATACGCTGCAAATTCCTGCTCAAATTGAGCAACCTCATCTCCCAAAATATACTTACCAGAATGCAATATTTTTAAAGCAGCCTCATCCAATTGCTTTTCCAGACTTCGGTATTGACGCGTTAATTCCATTAATGGTATCATTCATTTTCCTCCTAAAATCCTATACCAATATACTCTAATCCTGCCTCTTCCATTTCCTTACGGTCAAAAATGTGGCGTAAATCAAAAATCTTCCCTTCAGGCATCACCTCTGCCAAAAACTCACTATCCAGATTACGAAATTCCGCCCACTCCGTCAATACTGCCACTGCATCAATATCCTTCAAGATATCTTTTGTATTTTTGCACCATTCCAACTTGTCCTTAGGCAATATCATCTTTGCCGTTTCCATTGCCTCCGGATCATAGACTTTAATTCTAAATTTTTCAGTTTTAAGAAGTCTGTCTATAACTGTAATCGCAGGAGCCTCACGCATGTCATCTGTCTCTGGTTTAAAAGCAAGCCCCAAGATAGCGATTCTACCGCCATCAGGCATAGACGAAATGATTTTCTGTGCTGCCAACTCTTTCTGATGGGCATTGGCGTTAATTACGCTTTCTACCACAGTCATCGGCGCGCCATATTTTCTTCCGGTTCTTGCCAGCGCTTTCGTATCTTTTGGGAAACAAGAACCGCCATACCCTGGACCCGGATGAAGAAACTTAGGTGATATTCTCCCATCAGCTCCCATGGCTGACGCTACTTCTATGGCATTAGCTCCCACTTTATCACAGAGATTTGCAATCTCATTTATAAAAGTAATTTTTGTTGCCAGAAAAGCATTTGAGGCATATTTAATCATCTCTGCCGTCTCCGGCGTTGTAACAATCATCGGCTTCTTAGAACGAACAAACACATGGTATAATTTTCTGAGTTTTTTTTCTGCTCTTGGATTCTCTACTCCCAGCACAATACGATCAGGATTTAAGAAATCTCCTACAGCTTTACCTTCTCTTAAAAATTCAGGGTTTGAAGTGACATCAAATTTAATTTCTTCTCCACGCCGTTCTAACTCTGACTGGATAATTTTCGCGACCTCTCTAGACGTTCCGATTGGCACCGTGGATTTATCTACAATCACCTTGTATTCATTCATATACATACCAATTTCACGGGCTGTCTCATAAACATAACTCAAGTCTGCGTCACCATTCCTATCTTCTGGCGTACCTACTGCGATAAAAATAATCTCTCCAAATTCAATTGCTTCTTTCGTCTTTGTTGTAAAATGAATGCGTCCCGCCCTAATATTCCTCTCCAGTAAATCTTCTGCTCCCGGCTCGTAAATTGGGCATTTGCCATTCCTTAAAAATTCTATTTTCTCCGGCACCACATCCAAGCATGTCACATCATTCCCAAATTCTGCAAATCCAAGACCGGCTATAAGTCCTACATAGCCAGTTCCTACTACCGTTATTCTCATAATCTCCTCCACTTTAAAACCTGTTTACAATTGTTCTATAATATCTATTAGTTTTGCAGTGAGCACAGAAAAATCATAATCTTCCGCTGCCATACTGGCATTTTTACACAGCCTTTCATATTCTTCTACTGGCATATTCGATATTTTATCAATAGCCTCTCCCAACTCTCTGGCGTTCATTTTCTTTTCTATTCCACAATCATACTTCCTGATAACAGAAAATAATGTGTCATCATTCCCTATTAGCGGCTTGCCTGAAGCCAGATATTCAAAACATTTATTCAAATCAATTCCATATTTCGTTCCTCCATCACGGAACGTATATACATTGACATCTCCCTGGCTAAGAACCGAGGGAATCATCGCTTTTTTCACCATCCCTTTATATTTTATATTGTTTAAACCAGAATCTCTTATCAATTCACACAAATTTTCAACATAATTTCCTGTTCCCCAAATAAGAATTTTTACCCTCTCATTATGGAGTTCTTTTAATTGTTGTGCCGCACCAACCAATTCATCAACACTATTTGCCGCTCTTATAGAACCTGTATAATTTACAATAAATTTGCCGTCTTCCGCTAAATCATCATCATTTAACGAATATTTTTCTACATTCTCCATAAAACGTTTTAGATCAACGCCATTATTGATGTGGTAAATCTTATTAAGGTCTATTGGCCCACCTGATGCTTTATCCCACTTCCTACTCTTTATATACTCTGCTGCACCTTCCATGGTAAACACCAAAGCATCCGCTTTTTTATAAATCCAGCGCTCGCCCATATACATCATATTAGTCAACATATTTTTCTTCCAGATTCCCATAAGAACCATGGTCTCCGGCCACAAATCACGGACTTCACAAATACATGGAACATGATATTTTTTGGCTAATTTTTCTCCTGCGATCAGAGCTAACGGATGAACAGATGATGCATATATTATATCTGGTTTTCCATATTTTTCAGCATACTTCTTAGCCGCACACTGGACATTTCGATAATAATCCATCATATTCTTGATCCGATGTATTCCACCGTCTTTCTCCGAACACACTTTCACGACAATCAATGGGACACCGATACCGGTCTTTTTCACTTTAAATTTTTTTCCTTCTAAGTCTACTTTATTTTCATCCGTGCGCAAATATGATGCTCCAAACACCACTGGAGCATACCCTCGCTTTTTTAACTGCTCACTAATCCAAAAATGCCTGCCACCTTTATCATAAAACTGACCGGTTGCATAATGGTTAAGTATCCAAACATTCTTCTTCATCTTATCTCCTATTTTCTCAGCTAGCACAATCATCATTGACAATGCCTAACTCAAAATTTACGATTGCTACCAAAGATAATACCACATCTATATATCTTTTAAAATAACTTTCCACATTCTTTTATGGGATAATATATCTTTTCAAATTGATTCGTCACGCACGATATAAAGGAAAGAAACTGCTGCCCGCATCAAATTCTTTCTCCCTTTCCCTATACCCCACAAGTTCTTCGTATATGTCCTCACAAAAAATTTTTTTACCCAGATAAAAATCGTAATCTGACTGCCGGTTAAAGGCTTTCTTAAAAGAATACAGATTATCGCATGACGCGCCAAGGCCGCCTCCCAAATGCAGCGTTTCATACCCATTTTCCGCCGCCCATAACGCAGCTTCATACAACAGCAAATTTGTAGGAGCCATATGGCGGTATTCCTTTCTGGAAGCTGACAAATGATAATGCATCTTGCCATTGGCAAATAGAAAAATAGAAATCGCTGCAATTTCTATTTCTGATTTCGTATAAAACCACATAGCATTGTATTTCAAATCATTGATTATGCTCTCATAAAAATTTCTGCCAAAATAGTAGTATTCTGCCGCCTGGTCTTTATCCATGGTTGCATTATATATTTCCATGAATACCTCTATAATGCCCTCATCCCGCGTCCAGTATGTTTTTAGCCCTGATTTTTGCGCCTTCCTAACCATATTGCGGTTCTTGCTGGTAAAATTCTTCCAGATTATTTCCGGGCTTCTAGTGTCTATGGCAACTGTCTTCCCCAGGCATACATTACCATAAACCGTTCCCGCTTTTTGCTGATTCCCCAGAAGCGGATGGAATCTGACTACCTCACTCACCACATGATTATTCCTGCAAAAATCCGTATATTCTATATCCAACTGTCTTGTATCTTCCCCTTCTATTAAAAAGCCTCCATATCCATAAGGAGTCGTAAAATCAAAATATACGTCTTCTTCCACAAAAGAAGATAACTTCTCATATTTACCAATATCCCGCTTCATAACAACATTAACGGCTCTACTATTTTCTCCCTCAAAATATAAGAGCATTGGCTCGCCGTCTCCATTCAGCCGAAATGCTTTCACATATCCAGACAGGTAATATACATCAAAATCTTTAAAACTGCGGATAATCAAATCCCATTTTTTCTCATCATCCAGGCTTATCGCTTCTATCATTGTACGCTCACTTCCAAAACATTTTAAAATATTATTTTACTTCCAGTTCTTTCATCAGTGCTTTGATATCCGGCTTTTCCTTTTTATCAAAATATATAAAGTAATTGAGTCCTTCCTCATCGTTAAACATTATTTTAGACGGTTCCTCACTCACTTGATGTTTCGCATAGAGCCAAGGAAACTTCTGACATTCATCAAAAAGCGTTCTTAAATCTGCCGTTTCCTCTGTCACGAAATAAATACCTGCGTAATTCTTTTCTAAATTAATAGGTTCATGACCTGTAAACTGATTCAAGGCAATCCAAATTATGCCCGAGACAAACGGATATCCTGTGCTCAGTTCCGTCAACGGATGCGTAATATGGTCTCCTCCAGGACGGGCATTGATTTCAATCAAATAAATCTTTCCCTCGATAATTTTTATTTCTGTGTGACAAGGACCGTTCTCTATGCCGACTGCGGTAAGCATCTCAGAAATAACAGATTCCACTTTGCGGCGCCTTTCTTCGCTCAGCGGAGCTGGTTGATGATGTCCCAATTCGTTACAATGCGGAGGCCCGGACGTATCTTTCTGCGTTATCTGAACAATATAATTCTGCCCATTGTAGGAGAGGCTTTCCACGGAATACTCCGTTCCACCCTCAAGGTATTCCTCAATCAGCACGCCTTTGGCTCTTGAGAAAGGCAACGCTCCCTCAACTGCCTTAAGCAATTCTGATTGGGACCAAACCACGCAAATTCCCCGCTTTCCTCCTGCCGCAATCGGTTTCACAATGACCGGGAATTTATCAATTTGCGGTAAATCGCCTTCCACATACTTCCAAAATCTTGGCTGCTTTAATTCCTTAACTCTCTTTACTTGTTCCCTTGTGAAATACTTGTTCGTTATTTTTTCCGCCGCCTTAACTGGATTTCCATTCAGCCCAAGGACGGACGCTACCTTTGCAGCCGGTAGAATTGTCAACTCTGTTGTGGCTATCACGCCAGCAATCTGATTTTCCTTACAGATATGTATAATTTCATCTGTATCAAAAATATCAACCTCATGAAAAGCGTCCACTGCACTGCAAGCAATATCGCTATTGTCAAAAGAAAAACAATGCGACTCAATCCCTAGTTCCCGCGCCCTGTCAGCTACAACCTTGGCCATAATGCCAGACCCTATAATCGCAATCTTATCCATGCCAACCCTCTTTTCCTAATATTTTATCTACAGATACTTCACCAGTTGATATTGTTCCTCTTCAAATCCACACTTATGATGCATAATCAGCGACGCCGTATTCGCTGCATCTACATGTGTATAAATTATGTCAACGCCGCGCAACAATATTTCTTTCATTGCCTTACAGTATAAAGAGGGGGCTATCCCCCTTCCTCTGTATGCAGCGGCTACTTGAATCACCCCTATATAATATCTCCAATTGTGATTATAGTTATATGGATAAATCCACGTAAACCCCGCAATGATATCATTATCCTTAAAAACATAGGCAAGGGCCTTGTCCTCGCTGACATACTGAGCTAATTCTTTTATTTTCCCCGCTCCATCCTTCATTGTAAAACTTTCCATAAAACGATGAGCTCTGACATTCTCTTTGAGCAGCTGTGCCAGTTCCGCTTGATTGAATAACACATCTTCGCTGTTCAATTTCAAATACCCCCCCCCGGGGTATTTCTCCATTATTTCAGCTTCACAGATTTTTTTTACAAGCTGCATACGTTCCACCCTGTACTGCTCTCTTTCATAGAAACTTAATGCACCTTTGTTTTGTGCCTCTGCATGTAGATAGATGGCGTTGTATCCTCTTTGCCTAGCCTCAGATTCAAGATGGCTAAGCAATTGTTTTCCAACACCAACTCCTCTTTCTTCTTTCCCGACATGCAGAATGCTTATATACAATCTATTGCCGTCGTCGCGGAACGGATACTCATATGCCCAGACAAATCCACAGAGCTGTTCTCCCTGAACGGCTCCATAGGAAACCGCTTTATCTTCTTTAAGATATTTTTTTAACTCTTTATATTTACAAACTGCATCCTCTTGCGTAAATGTCGTTTCAAATGCGCACAAAGAGACGCTCTCGAAAATATAATCTATCAATTCTTCTTGATAAGATTCACAATCTTTTACTGACAGACGCTTAATCTCCATATTCGTTTACTCCACTTAAAACATTGACAATCCTATCCATATCCTCTTCCCCATATCTCTGGTCTATGGGAATGCATAACATATTCTGATATAATTTGCTTCTATTGCCAGAAATATCCGGCAGCATATCTGGCTTCGGCCAAATTATCGGAGCGTAAATCCCTCTATCACAGAGGAATTTTTGTATATGCTGCCGTTCTGTTACCATAATTGGGCAATATAACGGAACCACTCCTTTTTGCAATTCGGGAAAAACGCTCTCTATTCCCTCTATGCTGCGAATCCCCTTTGTCAACATTGCATAATTGCGTCTTCGCTTTTGTTTCATCCCACTGATATCCAGAGACGCCTGCATAGCATAGGAAAATGGGCTGATTTTATATTTTTGAGATTGATTATCTAAAATATCCTCCGCTTTTCTGAATTTTTCTAAGAAACTATCTTTTTCCCCAATATGATGAAAAAGATAATTATATTTCGCATGGCCTGCGTCGACTTTGGCTTGTTCCAGCTCTACATCAACATTTAGAGGCTTTCCGTCTATCACCCCCTCTTTACATACGAGTATTCCCCCGTCAGGAATCCCATGCCATTTCCTCAAACTTGCAACAAAAAAATCGGCGTCTAACAATTCAATATCACTGTACAGACACTGCGTTCGATCCTCTATGATAGATATACCGAGATTCCTAATCCCATCAATAATTTCACCGATGTCCGGCATTGTATCAAAACCAAAATATCTATGGATAATAATTACGCCAACCCCTGATTCCCTTATATCTTCCAAAAACCTTTCTTTCTCTATTCCCAATTCTTCATTTATCTCATACATCTTTAAATCATAGCCAGAATCTAAAAAAGGCTGAATAACCGTTTCACAAGTAAACGATGGAACTGCTGCAATCTTGGAAACATTGGGATTTTGCATTTCAATTAATTCAAGAGCAAGGGATATCGCAGAACGGCAAGTTGATAAAAAGCAATAATCATTCCCCTTTAACCCAAAACTTTGAGGGGTAACCTCCTGTATATATGTAAACTCTTCAGCGGGATCTATCCAAAAATTACTGCCAATTTCACTTAACATTTACGCCACCCCTTTCAATATTTAAAGGCTGGTGCAGCCTGAGCTTCTCCCCTTTCACCTCTACATACCATTGTCCGTCGCTATTTTTTTCTACAGATGATGCATCTGCTATATCCTTGCGCATTAAGACTTTTCTGATTGTATGCATAATTATCTTGATATCCATCGTAAATGAAAGATTTTTTACATATTCGGTATCATACGCAAATATTTCTTCCCAAGTGATAAAACTTCTGCCATTTACCTGCGCCAGTCCGGTCAGCCCCGGCCTTACATCATGGCGATGACGTTCTTGTTCCGTATAATATGGCAAATAATTTACAAGTAACGGCCTGGGGCCTACAAATGACAAATCGCCTTTTAATATATTCAGCAATTCCGGCAATTCATCCAACGAGGTACTTCTGAGAATCCTGCCATATTTATTCAGCCTTTTATCATCCGGTAATAATCTCCCTTTTTCATCTTTTTCATTAGTCATCGTCCTAAATTTGATAAGGCTTATTACTCTTTCATTAAGTCCTGGGCGTTTCTGAACAAAAAACGGATTTCCCTTCATTTGCACTGCACCAAGAATTATCAACAGCAAAAAAATAGGTGAAAAAGCTATTAACGCGCCAAAAGAGAATATGATATCCAGTATTCTTTTAAAATATTTAACATACATATTCTTCTCCTAAATTTCCAACTTAATTTCATATTTATTACACATTTTACTACATTTCTTTTCTATTTACAATTGGATATTTCTATGAAAACTTGCGTTACCAGCCTACGAAAAAGGACTATTATTGACAAAACAATTACAAAAAAATGAAAGCTCCATAGAAAATGGATGCACATATTTTATCGCATTTCGCATTTTTCTTTACTCTTACCGCGTATTATCAGGCAATGAATTGCACATTCTATTAAGATAAGAAAAGGGATCGATCAACAAATCACTTAACAAAAGGAGGAATGATTGCTATGGATTTTAGCATACGCCTTGAGACACTACTTGAAGAGAAAAATATTACGCAAAAACAGCTTGCCTTTGACCTTCACATCGCGAGTTCCACAATCAATGGCTATATTAAAAATTACCGGGAACCTGACTTCGGCATGCTTGTCCGCCTGGCGCAATATTTTGATGTATGTACCGATTATCTGTTAGGGCTTTCCGACGAAAAGAAGCCTGCCCCTTCTTCCCTTGATCCTGCTGAGACCAAGCTGATCCACCTGTACCGTTCGCTGATACCGGAGCGGAGGGAGATGCTCATCGAACAAGCCAATTTCTACCGCAGCCTGCCGGAGAAATTTTAATATATTGCCTATAAAAAAGGGTGCCAAAGGAAATGAACCTCTCCTTTGGCACCCTTATTACAAAACTATTTTGCAAGTGGGCTTGTTTCTGTTTTTCATCCATTTAGACGCAGTCTGCGTTTCGTTTTCCTCTTTTCGCATATCATACGCTAAAACTCAAACCTTTCCATTATCATAAAAAAACAAATGTAATCAAAATACGAAAGAACGGAGGAATTATCGCTATGGAATTCAATATTCGCCTTGAAAACCTTCTCGAAGAAAATAATCTTACTCAGAAAGAACTTGCCAAGGAACTTAATGTTTCCAAATCCACAATCAGCGGTTACATCACCAATTACCGTAAACCTGATTTTTATATGATTATCAATCTGGCACAATACTTCGATGTCTCCACTGATTATCTGTTAGGGCTCTCTGAGGAACGCAAACCCGCCCCTTCTTCCCTGAACTCTAACGAAAGTAAACTGATCCACCTTTACCGCTCCCTGGTTCCACGGCGAAAAATTCTGCTCATTGAACAGGCGAACTTTTACAACAGCCTTCCAAAAGAAATTTAAAGGACCTCCAGATTACATACTTCTTCTACTAAAAACAGGGGGATTTTATAAACCAACATACCATTTCTACTTAAGAACCGTCAGAGGGGCATAATGTCAACGGCAACGGCTGTTGCAAAATAATATTTGCAACAGCCGTTCCTTTTCCTTCATTTGCAGATTACCCAGAGCGAAACTATTCTGTTCCGCCAGATCTTGCACCTCTCTTATACTGACTCCCACAGTCCCCGCACAACTTGACAAACACGCTGTAAATCGTCATCCGTCATCTTACTGTCACTGGGCATACAGACACCGTGGGCAAAAATCTGCCCGCTGACACTGGAATCGGCGCCCATTTGCGCATCTGTGATGTACAATTCTGATACTGTGGTAACAAAATCATAGCCCGCAAACACAGGCTGCAAATGCATGGGCTTCCACACCGGGCGGCTTTCCACATCATCCTCCTGCAACGCACGCATGATATCCGCAGGGCTGACAGGACAGTCCTCAGAAAGCAAAATGACCGACAGCCAACAATTGCAGTACGCATCCTCCGGCATCGGCATAAACGAAATCCCCGGAAGGCTGCCTAAATGTTTCTGATAATATTCAAAAATATAGCGTTTCTTCTGTATACGCTGCTCCAAAACTTTGAGCTGTCCCCTGCCGATTCCTGCCACAATATTGCTCATTCGGTAATTGTAACCGATTTCCGTGTGCTGATACCAGGGCGCAGGCTCCCTTGCCTGCGTCGCCCAATACAAAACCTTCTTTGCCTTCTCTTCTGCGTCTTTCACATTTACCAGCAGCATACCTCCGCCAGAACTGGTAATAATTTTATTGCCATTGAAACTGATAATTCCATAATCTCCAAAGGTTCCCGTGTATCTGCCATGGCAGGCAGTGCCCAGGCTTTCCGCTGCGTCTTCTATTAACGGCACCTCATACTTGTCACATATTTCCCTGATTTCCTTGATCTTTGCACAAATTCCATAAAGATGCACAACAAGGACTGCTCTCGGTTTCTTCCCCAACTTCCCATATTTCTCAAACGCCAATTGCAACGCCCGCGGATCCATATTCCAGGTATCTGTTTCACTGTCGATAAAGACCGGCTCCGCTTTCTCATAAATAATGGGGTTGGCCGTAGCGGAAAATGTCAG
The DNA here is from genome assembly GCA_910589635.1 of uncultured Lachnospiraceae bacterium. Classification (GTDB taxonomy): domain Bacteria; phylum Bacillota; class Clostridia; order Lachnospirales; family Lachnospiraceae; genus Petralouisia. The sequence goes on from CAJUTD010000001.1 coordinate 47,074, forward strand.
GGATTGGCAAAATACAAGGTCTCCCGCTCCTACCCCCACGGCTTTCAAAGCCATATGTATAGCCGCGGTGCCGGCGGAGAGGGCAACCGCCTTCTTCGCAGAAAGTTTCGCTGCCATCTCGTTCTCAAATTCTGTCACATTCCTGCCAAGTGGCGCAATCCAGTTCGTATCGAACGCCTCTTTGACATATTGCTGTTCATACCCCTCCTCGCTCATATGGGGCGAAGCGAGAAAAATATGCTGTTTCATCCTTTTCCTCCTAACATCGGGTGATACGTCGGCACAATTTCCTGCACCCACTTACGGATGTCCTCCGGCTCCTGTACCACATAACTTGCAAGGTTCTCCAGTTGCATCAAAAATTTCTTTTCATCTATGTTAATCGGCATACCGATATGGATTAATTTATTCTCCGTGTCCCTGAGCCCCTCTTCCTTCATCAGCATTTCCTCATAAAGTTTCTCCCCCGGCCTTAACCCGGTAAACACAATGGGGATATCCTCATCCGGCTTATGCCCCGACAGAAGAATAAGGTTTCTTGCCAAATCAACAATCTTCACCGGTTCTCCCATATCGAGGACGAAAATCTCTCCCCCACGGGCATAGACGCCCGCCTGCAATACTAAAGAAACCGCCTCAGGGATTGTCATGAAATAGCGGATAATGTCCGGGTGTGTGACCGTTACCGGTCCTCCCTGTGCAATCTGCTTTTTGAACAGCGGAATCACGCTGCCATTGCTGCCCAGCACATTCCCAAACCGTACCGACACAAATTCTGTCTGCGAGCGGTTATTGTATGTCTGCACAATCATCTCACAGATTCGCTTGGTAGCTCCCATGATATTTGTGGGATTTACCGCCTTGTCCGTAGATATCATCACAAACCTTTTTGTCTTCCATCTGTCGGCCGCCTGCACAACTTTCCAAGTGCCGAGGACATTATTCTTCACCGCCTCATTGGGGCTGTCCTCCATCAGCGGCACATGCTTATGCGCCGCTGCATGGTAAACAATATCCGGGCGGTACTTTTCAAAAATCATGTCCATCCGCCTTGTATTGCGCACAGAGGCAATTAGCACGGTTAAGTCTAAATAGGGATATTTATTTTTGAGTTCGTTTTGGATGTCATAAGTCGTATTCTCATAGATATCTACAATGACAAGTCTTCTGGGATTATGCTCTGCCACCTGACGGCAAATTTCGCTTCCGATGGAGCCTCCGCCTCCCGTCACCAGCACGGTCTTTCCCGCCACATAATCTAAGATGGCAGACAAATCCACCTCTACCGGTTCACGTCCCAGTAAATCATTGACCTCAACTTCCTTGAGGGTGTTGACGCTTACCTCTCCGTTGACAAGTTGGTAGATTCCTGGCAGACGTTTCAGTTCGCAGCCGGTTTCCTTGCAGATATCAAGAATCTCCTTGATCTCCCTCGCCGGGGCAGAAGGAATGGCAAGCATAATCTCATCCACATGGTATTTCTTTACCAGTCTCGGTATATCTTCACGTGTTCCCATAATTTTTACGCCATGCAGATAGCTTCCCTGTTTGGCCTTGGCGTCGTCCACTATACAGACCACACGCTTATTGACGTGACTGCTGTTAGCAATCTCCCGCACAAGCATATTTCCGGCGCCGCCCGCCCCCATGATTAAGACATTCGTCCTGGTCTGAGAATCTTTCTGCCTTTTGGCAACTGTGCGCAACACGCGGTAAGAATAGCGACTGACCGCTACCATGCCAAACAGGCACATACCATAAAATACATAGTAACTACGGGGCATTTTCATGTCCATTAACACAATCACTGCCATCTGAACTCCTGATGACAACACGCTGCCAATAATGATGTTCATAAATTCCGTGGCTCCTGCATAGCTCCAAAGACTGCCGTACAGCCTCAGTACATAGAAAATGATAAGCGTAACTACCATCACAATGGAAATATACTGCAAGCTCCTATCAATATATTCGCGAGGTATTGCACTGTAATTGCCCTCAAAACGCAGCACAAGCGCAAGCAGGCTTGACAATACGACGGCAAACATATCAAACAATGCCAGACCCAATTTTTTCAGCAGAAGCTGATTTCTCTCTATCAGTATTTTCACGTGAGTCCCTCTTTTCCTAGTTTTTCTCTGTTTCCATCCTCCCCAGGTAGCCCACCGATAAATAGTAACACAGCCACAATGGATGTCCCCAGGAAATCTCCACGTTTGCACATAAACAAAAACACGGGTACATGATACCCAAAAATAGTAAATAAATATTTTTTCTGCCTTTCTTACGGAAATAGCAGGTAAATCCATAGGCAGCAACTATTATCTGAAAAGCCACATAGGGAAGCAAGACAAAGATTCCGTGCCGATATGCCATGCCCAGATACCCATTGTAAGGCGCTATTTCACGGCGGAATACCTCCTGGCCTCCGCTGTGCCCAAACAAATTGAGCCGCCTGGCATATGTGCGCCAGATAATGGGAAGCTTTGCCGATTCCTTTGTCCTAACACCTTCCAAGCTGTGTGGAAATTGCATAAGATACAACTCCCTCTGCTCTCCCTCAAGCCTCGTCACAAGCAGTTCACCTTCGTATTCCACGTCCATGCCCAAAAGCTGCGGAAAATATTTGGTGCTGACAAAAACGAGACAGGTACAAGCATAAGCAAAAATCGCTGCCATCATAACATTTAAAAATACTGCCCGCCATTTTTCTGCTTTCTTATATAGCTTCCTGGCCAAAAGGGGAATATATAAGACGCCAAGCAACAGGAAAATAACGATTCCCGGCAAATGCCCGCTTCTCAACAGTAGGAATAAGCTGATTGCCCCGCCAGTTATATTTTTCACATAAGAGACAAACCCACCCCGGCCGCCTATTACCCGATCCAGCTCTGCCAGAAAAACCACCGCCATCAGCACAGCGTACATGGCGAGCTGCTCTGAACTTCTGAAAATACCGTTATAGTCGACCGCCGGCAGCTTGCCGCGGAATACCATACAAAAACCTACACCTAAGAAAAATGTAATCTCCAAGGCCTCCAGCAAATCATGAAGCATTCTGCCCGGCTTCTCCATATTCTGCCAGAAATATACGAACACACTCCCGGCCAATAACATGGTGTACCCGACTACTGATTCCAATTCCCGGACCATAAAGAGGTCGCACAATATAATCGCCAGCCAAAGCAAAAACCAGCTTTTCATCAATGGTCCGCACCAGCACATGTTCCGCAGCGGCTTCTCCCAAGATACAAAAGAAATGAAAAGAAGCAAAAGCACACAAACAAGCACATGGTAACGGTACATCTGCCTGCTCCCCAGCCATCCGGCCGCATTGCCAACCATCATCCACACGAACAACACGCTAAATAAAAATTTGCGTACGGATTCCCTTTGGTAGGGGTACAGTTTTCCACCCATCTGCTTCCCCAAAAAATCTCCAAAGACTTTGATAACATCCTGCATAGTCTCCAGAAGCAGACGGATAATGCGCAAACCGTACCCTCTGCCGGGAAATTTTGCCCGAAGAACTCTGCCAATAACAAGAAAGACTGCAAACAGGGCGTATACACCTGCCAGAGCAACGACAAACAGCTCCAGGAAATGCGGGACTGTAAACCAGGAAGGGGTGGTTCTAATCTGTATATCCGAGATGGAAATAAATTCTCCCTCAGCATCCAGAATTACAATCCCAAATATCCGAATAGGCAGCGTACTGTCCATCTGAATCATATTTCGCCCCTGGGTAAGCGTGATCGGCTGCTCCAGGATTTTTACATTCTCGCCGTCATAGTACCTGAGAATGCCATTTACTGGCTCCTTACTCAGCTCCCTTACGGTTATATAGAGAAAACTCCATGTCTGCACCGTATCGCTTGGGCGGTAGCGGATCATTGCCTTATCGCTCAACAGACGGTGGCCGCCATTTTCCCTCTCATAAAGCCAATTTTCTGAACCCATACGCAGCCTGGCCGGCTCCACGTCATATACCCTGCCGGCCGATATGAATTCCTGAAAGTTCACGCTCCCTCCCAGACGCATCATCACAAGCATCACGCTAACCAGCGCTCCGGCAAAAAGAAACAGAAATATATAAAGTTTTCTTCTTTTTCCCATTCCTTCACCCTCTTACGCTTCTGTCCACCGGCTGATGAGCAATGCCTCCCAGCGCAATGAAAAATGTCAACCAGCTAATATAGAAAAACGGCGTCGCCATATCCTCCGCCAGCCCCTGGATGATATAATTCACCGCAGCCATAAGAAAAAACAGGCTGATACCTGACCGCTTCCTGTTAAAAATAGCTAATATCCCATATTTGACACTATAATATAAGATAACAAGATAGGGCACTGCTGTAAACACCCCATAATAACTCATCATTTGCAAAAGTGCATTGTGGGCATGCGTCGCTTTACCGTCAAAACATTCCAGATAGTTCGCATGCCCAAACAGATTCATCTGCCGAAAATACTCCTTCCAAATTTCCGTCCTGCTGCTGAACAGCGAATCCCAGTCTCCGCTCCTGACTTTACTCAGTACACGTCCAGCCACGCCGGATTTCGGTTCCTTGGCTGCATTAACAACCATCGCCAACGGATTTCCCTGTGTCACATAGGCATCGCCCTCAAATGTAATTTTCGTCTTTAACATATCCGGCACATGATCTAAACATAATTTTCCCGGAATCCAAGTAATGGCAATGGCAGCGATAAACGCCAGTGCAAACGCCCTGATATTTCTCTGATAGTTGTGCGGCTTTTCATTGGGAAATTGTTTCCAGACAAAGACCACCCATTCGGCAATGTACACTACGAAAGAGGTAATACTTTCCGTTAGCAGCAGGAATCCGCAGAGGCTGGCGAGCGCCAGGACATTTTGGCAGAAAGCGCCAAGTTTCAGCTTCTCCTTATTCAGGTTTTCATCCAGCCAGATTAAAAATGCAATATTTACAGTGACAAGATAGCCGGCAAAGGAATTGGGATTCTGGTAAATTCCCATATAACGGATGCCGACAACAGCCGGGCGAAAAAATAAACAGAAAAAACAGGCTGCCCAATAGGTCCACCGCATTGCGATCAAAAAATCCTTTAAAAGGTAATCCGGTTTTTTCATGGTACCCCACGCTAAATAAAAGGGTCCCATACAACCCAGCATGAAAATACCCACATTCTGGATTCTTTTCTCCACTACGAATTCTGATATGATACACAGAACCCACAAGGCAAACCAGGCATACATCAGGGGGTTTTTCCAGTTCACTTCCCGCCTCTTGGGATTTCCCGAGATAATCGCCACAAGCAGCATACAGACGCCAAGCAAAAGCACCAGACGCCTCTGCGGCAACGCCTGCCAGCGCCAGCCGGTAACGAACATCAAATAGATTATCAGCAAGCTTATGAAAAAAAGCCCCCTGCGAACATATGGTATCTTCTGAGAGGAAATTATCCTGCGCAATCCTGCTGCATTGCCCAGAAAGCAGCTGTAAGCCTCCTGCAATTTCTCAATCCAGCCATGCCTTCGCCAAATCATGTTCATTTCCTCGCGTCGAAACAGAAACAAAACAAAGAGCAGGACAAAAACCCAGCAGCCAAACATAATAGAAAATACCATAAGGGCCTCTCCCCAGCCAAAAGTCTGGGCCTGCTCCCGAAATTGCAGGCGCTTAATGTGAAATGAGGAGGGACCCTGCACAACCAGGTTAAAACTATAGATGCCATCTTCCTGCAAACTCAGGACATTACGCCCCTCTTGCAGATCACAATCTATCATATATAACACATTGCCGCCGCTGTCACAGAACTGGGCCTGGCAATGGATAGGAACGCTCAGATCCCTCACTTCCAGATAAAGATAATTCCAATGCTTCTGTTTGCTGCGAATCTGAAAGGGATGGCTACCTGTTTCAGCGCTGATCTCTATCCGTTTTGTGCTGTAATTGTATTGCCAGTTCTCCGCTGTCTTCTCATATTCAGAACTGATAATGTCATAAATGGCTCCAACATCATAAAATTTGTGCAGGTTGACACTCCCACTCAGGTACATGACAGAAACCATACCTGAAAAGATTACGCCAACCATCAGGCAGACGACAATTTTCAGACTGTTGTTTTTCTCTGTCACAACCACTGGATAACTCCCATCTTCTTAGCCAGGGCTTTCGGTTCTTTCGCCGGATAACCCATGGCAATTGTAGACCATACAATATGCGTTCCCGGAATTCCATAAGAATCCAATAATTCCCGTATTTTGGGTTCATCAGAAATTGTCTTTAAGGCATTTAGCCAGACAGTGCCGATTCCATAAGAGCTTGCCGCCAACATAATATTCTCCGCCGCACAGGAGCTGTCCTGAATGCAGTTGTCATTCCTTCTGTCATTTGAAACAAGCACCAGCGTAACCGGGTTATTAAACCCATAAAAATAAACGCCCTTCTCTTTCGCTGCTTCTGAAACGACCTCACGGAAATGCGCAATCTTGCCTGCATCCTGGATTACCGTAAACTTCCAGGTCTGCATGTTATGCCCGGAAGGGGCGTAAATGCCTGCCTTGACGATCATCTCCAGCTTCGCCCTGGGAATCTGTGCATCCGTAAAATCCCTGACGCTGTGACGATGATAGATGGCCTGGATTATTGGATTCATCAGCTCTTCATCGCCGTTTTCCTCCCATATTTGCCTCAACGCCTTATAGTCCAGCTTCTGCATGCGGTTGCGCGGAAGTTCCTCGAGCACAATATATCTGTGCGGTATCTTATAAGCTTCCATCTTCGTTGAGAGGAATTTCGTCAAGGCATTGCGGTCAAACTCATTTCCCTCGGGAACCACATAGAGTACCGGTACAAACCCCAACGTATCGTCCGGGTCTTTGACGCCGATACAGCCGCATTCCCGCACCTGTTCAAACTCTTGGGCAATATTCTCAACCTCAATCGGAGAAACCTTTTCCCCGCCGACATTGATAATCGCATCGGCACGTCCCAACATATAGACGTAACCCTCATCATCTGTATACACTAAATCATTCGTATATAACCATCCGTCCACTAAGGTCTTGGCATTTTCCTCAGGCAGATTATAATAACCAGCCATCTGCATATCGCCCTTTAAGACCATCCTGCCTGCCGTATCAATATCTCTCGCCTCAATCTGCCTGCCCTGTTCATCTACAACTTTCAGGGTAACCCCCTCAATAGGCTTACCCAGCGCCATATATTTATCCGGCCTTGCCGAAACGTTCAGGAAAATAGCCCCGCCTGTTTCTGTGGAACCCCATGTATTAAAAATTGTGGTGTTTGGCAGAAGAGCCGTCAGCTTTTTCTTCATATCATAGCTCAGAGAACCTGCTCCAAATTCAATATAACGCAGTCTGCCAAGAATTTCAGCAAACTGATCCTGCATCTGGCGCATAATCAGGTCAATAGACGCCGGAACGCTGACGAGCGCCGTACAGGCAAACTCTGTAATATTACGCTCAAGCTCCTTGGCAAACGTAAACCCATTCTGGATTACGATTGTTGCGCCGACATACAACGCCGTCCGCAGCACGCGCATACCAACAGAATGGTTGAGCGGCAAAGGAATCAATACGACGTCGGAAGTCTGCATTCCTACCCCATTCCAGGTATTGTGCGTACTCGCATAGAGCGTTCTGTATGTGAGCATAGCTCCTTTCGGCGTACCGGTAGTTCCGGTCGTAAACAACATCTCCGCCACATCCTCTTCTCCTGGCAGGGCATATTCCATTTCCGGCTCCATGCCCTTCTCATCCAGTTCCGAGACCTCCTGATAAAACTTCTTTAATGAAACCCTCTTTGCTTCCTCCGCCTTGCTGTCCGTCAGCAGCAGCTTGGGATTGATAAACTGATACACGTCAAGGATATTCTTCTCCTTTGATTTCTTGTCCAAAGGAACAGTCACTGCGCCCAGATACTGTGCGCCCAGCAAAATAACCACATACTCCGGCTTCGACATTGCCGTCAGCATCACAATATCACCACGGTCTACACCGTATTCCGTATGCAGTTTATGCGCGGCAATCTTCATCTGACTACAGAGCTGTGCATAGCTAATCTTCACATTTTTAAAACCAACCGCTGTCTTTCCGGCAAGTCCGGGCTCCTGCCCATGCGCAAGCACTGCTTCCACAATCGTCTTATACATTTCGTCCTCCTGACTAAATAACTGTAAAAATCATCTCAAATGGCGCCAAAAATGACAGCCTAACTGGAAAGTTTCTCAACCATTTTTGCCAGTCCGGCAATCGAATTAAAATTATCCTCGATAATCTCTTCATAGGGAATAGTAATCCCGAATTCCATCGTCAGAGTGGCAATGATTCCCGTAATCGTCAGGGAATCTAGAATTCCGTCATCCACCAATGTGTCTGACTCCTTAAAATCAATTTCCGGAAACTCTTCTGACAACAACTCATAAATTTTTTCTTCCATAGTTCTAATCTCCTTTTCTAAAATCCCATATAAACAAAGTTTGAGGCATCGTAACCAGGTCCATAAATGCCGAATACAATTAACGCTATAATTGCAATATAATAAATCGCCCAGCGGAATCCCAGGTTATATCCGGCAATCCGGGTGCGAAGACCTCCTTTTTCCTGTAACATGCTGACCGCCCATAATAACACGAACATACACATCAGCAGTGAAAAATCTTTCCAATCCAATCCGTATGTATAGATTGTGTCATCTACAAGTTCCCATGGATGAAATTCAAATGCAATTTTGCGGAAAATCTGCAAGGTCATATGCAGATTGTTGGGAATCGTAATAATCCTGCCAATGCAGAACAGCCCAAATGTACGCACCATACGAAAAATCTGAAAGCTCTCCGCTTCTGTGTTGATGTGAAGAAACTGATTGATCTTCTTGATTTCCGGCGCCCAGATTTGAGATGCGATGATCATCGCCCCCCAATAAACGCCCCAGACGACGTACGCTTTGCCCGTGCCGTGCCAGACGCCGGTGAGAATCCACACAATCGCCAGCGGAATCGCCGCCATCAACGATTTTCCTACTCGCGCGCCGAAATGCTTTTTCGCCCACTGGAGGACCTTTGCCATCCGCGGGGACGTCACAACCGGCATATACACATAATCCTTGAACCACACGCCAAGCGTAATATGCCATCTCCGCCAAAACTCGGCGGCGCTTTTCGAGAAAAACGGCCTCCTGAAGTTCTGCTCTAATTCGATGCCGAAAATCTGCGAAACGCCGGAAGCCATGTCCATACATCCTGAGAAATCACAGTACAGCTCCACAGTTGCAAAAATGGCTGCTACCAACAACATACTCCCCGACATTCTGGGAATATCACCAAACACCTCGCCCGTAAAAATTGCAAGCCTGTCCGCAATTACCAATTTCTTAATCAGCCCCCAAAGGAAAATCTGTAGCCCAAAGCACATTCTCTGATAATCAAAACGGTGCCCTTCATAGAGCTGATTTGCCAGCTTATCATACCGTGCAATCGGTCCTTGCAGAATTTTGGGGAAAAATGCCACAAAAAGCAGGAATTTCAACGCATTCGCCTCCGGCTTATATTTCCTGCGGTAAATGTCAATCAAATACGAGATTATGGAGAACGTATAATAGGAAATCCCCAACGGAACAATTATCCTTGCCGCAATGTTTTCAGGCATATAACGGGTGCACTTTACCAACGCCAGAACCGCTATAAGAATCACAACCCCTATTCCACTCACAAGCTTCGCTTTCTTCTTGGCTTCCTGCGCCCCTACGCCCTCGTCACCATAAACTCTGCCGATGCCAAGCCCGCACAGCCAGCCTACGATTGCCGCTCCAAGCAGCATTGGAAGCATCTCAATCCCCTGAAAAATATAGAAAGCAAGGCTTCCCAGAAGCAGTACCATCCATCGGTATTTCAAGGGCATTGCAAAATATGCAATTACCACAACCAGCAATAAGATATAAAATTCTGCGGAAATAAATGTCATATCAATAAGCTCCTATCTTCCTACTCAAATAAATAAACAGTCTCTAATTCCAGATTATTAGAATTGTCCTCGATAACAACCTCACTTAGAATTCTGCCCTTTTCAAGATCGTACACCAGGATATTCATGCCCTTCTCATCAAAGAATTCCTCTTCGCCATCGACTTCCATTTTGACATCATCCTCTTCATACATAATGTCACTCCAGGCAGTGAAATCTATACGTCCATCAAAACGACCGGAATAATCAAGCGGTCCAATTACCGACTCCTCAAATACACAGTTCCCGCGCTCTATAACTCCTACATAATTCCTGCCGGACAAGGTGCTGATATCCGTCTTAAAACCGAGAGCTGCAAACTTGTCCTGTACCGCGCTGTTCCAGCTTCCTGAAATATCACCTGTCAGCTGGACAATCACTCCATACCTGTCATTATCAAGATGCTCAAGATATTCCATAGGCTCCGTAGACATTTTGAGGTAACAATCTTCCCGATCCTCATGGTATAACTCCATGTCCACTGGTTCCGTACCATCCTGGCGATAATCTTTCAAGTCATAATTCTCTTTCAAATATTTCCCGAGATAGTCAGAAATTTTTTCCGCGCCCCGCAGGTTGGGATGGTCCGCATCCCGCAAATCGTGCATGGGGTCAAACTTAATTTCTTTCATCAGCTTATCATAGTTGAAATCCAAAAATGGAACGCCATACTCCTTTGCCAGTGCGCTCACTCCTTCTGACTTAGATAAGCTCCAGGACGTTTTCGGTGTCTTGAAAAGAACGACGTCCCAGCCCTTCTCCTTACAGTATGACAAAATCTTCTTAAAGTATTCCAGCTGGTCCGCCTCCATATCAATGTCTCTTACCGCATCGTTATCTATGATGACTTTTTCATAGGGCACCGGCTTGACACCGGATTTCATAACATTTCCGCGGTAAACAAGGCTATCCTCCTTGTGGAATACAAAGTCCTCCTCGGTAAGCTCCTTCCACCTGTTATGATACTTAATCATCGGAAACACATAGCTCAAAACGCCGTCGCCATTATAATCCCTGCTCTGCTCGTACACAGCCTCAAGCTTATTGCGCGACAGCTTCATCGGGTCGTACGCCCTGCGGAAGAGAAACTGTTTGGTCGGTTCATAGAGCATACTGACTTCAATCGCAACCATAGAGATATCCTGCGTCTTCTCACATTCCTTAAGCCAATAATAATTTCCTGCCATAGGAGCGTTGCCCGTCCCCAGGCCGAAGGCCGATATCCCATAATTCTCATACATTGTCATAGACGAAATACCTGTCACAATCTGGCTGCTGCCAACGATAAAAACTTCTATGCTTTTATCTTCGAGAGCGTAAAATTCTTTTGTGGTATAAGTCTCCTTATTTGCGTCCGTCCATTTTCCGCATATCACCTGTGACACACAGCCAATGAGAATCACGCCCACCAGCAGGAAAGCCACTGCTTTCAGCACATTCTTCATCTCTCCCGATTCCTCCTTTGCATCTGGTTATAAACCTGCCCTCTACATCTATCTGCCCTCCAGCAGATTTAAGAACTCCCGATATGCTTTGTGATTGTAATCTTTGATATTAAATTCATAATCACACGGTACTTTCCCCTCCAGAAATGCACGCATCCCCCAATACACGGCGTCTGTATCCGTACCTTCTATGATATACTGCCCATCCTCTGCCAGCACGGATTCCACTGCCGGATAATTGCTCACAACAATCGGCAGCCCTACTGTCCTGGCTTCAAGCACGGCAAGCCCCTGCGCCTCATAGCTGGACGGAAATATAAAACAGTCACATTTATTTAAAATAGCAAATGGATTTGTAACAAACCCAGTAATTACCACCCGGTCACCGATACCTTCTTCTTGGGCCAAATTTTCCAATTCCTCTCTCATAAAACCGTCTCCAACAATGTAAAGCATACAGGAAACATCTTCTGATACCAAACGCTTTAACGCCAAAATCAGGCTCCTGTGATTCTTCTCCGGCATACAACGGCCCACTGTCACAAACTTCACGCCTTTATCGGAAGGAAATGGGATTAACGTCATATTTTTAAAACCGGCAATTCCCTGGCTGTTTTCTATTCCAATATAATCCATCTCATCCATTTTTACACTTCGCCCAGCGTGCAGATGCTTATTTATCCAAGCTTCATCCATTAAATTTGTACAATAGGTGAATTTGTCTACTGTTTGCTCAGTAGCAAGTTTCTTTTTATTTATCTCATATACCATCTTACTGGCAGAGACAATTCTATCGTAATACGGATATACAGACAATAACCCCTCCAGCTCAGCAACTGTCTTATTCATTTTCCGCTTCTCCGTATTCATAAAATCTTCTTTTATATCATTGTGCTGCCAGATAAATTTCTTTGCCTGCGGACACTGTTTTGCCGTAAGACAGGTAAAATAAGGGGCATAACCTGAAAAATCTATAATATAGTCGTATTGGCTGGCGCCAAAACATCTCATATACTCCCTTCGCATCAGATAATCGAATTCCGGCAAATCATTTGCTTTAATGAGAAATCCTTCGCGCATCATGGATTCATATACGCACCGCTGCTCCTCTGTCAAAAAAATTCTGCCGTACCGAAATAATACCCTGACTTCGCTGGGAATCCTGCTGAAATTATATTCCTGTAGTTTTTCCCCGAATGCTATTACAAATAATGTCACATCATATGTTTCATAATCTATTGCATTTAACAGGCTCAGGGCTGCACTTGTAATCCCATTGACACGAAACGCCCCGGGATATATTAAAATTTTTTTCTTCCCTGTCTGCATCGTCGGAAGCAGCCGATGACATTTCTCCTCACGGAATATAATGTCTATAATCCGCTCTGATACTCTCCCATCATCATATGGACATGCCCATGATAAAGTCTTGTCCCTGATTTCCTGATATTTTCTATTATATGTTTGTATATTATTTATTTCCCCGGCAAGCCCATCTAAATCATTGGCATAAGGGCCAGGCAGCTCGTCCAGTTTATGATAAACACCCTTTAGACTCTGATACGACTGCATATCCGGTAAGTAAAAGAGAATTGGCTTACGCTTAAGCAAAAAGTCAAAATACGTCTCCGAATAGTCTGTAATCAAGATGTCTGTCACAGACAGCAGTTCATTCATATCAATTCCATAAAAAACAAAACATCCTTCCTTTCGCCACTCTTCTGTCAAATTCTCATAAATAAATTTATGCGGCCGCATCAAAATCTGATATTCTTCTGTAGCAATATGCTGCGTCAGATGACGATAGAGTCCTGCAAATTTCTCCATATCACTCAATAAATTTTGCGCATTATTCTTAGTTCTGACAGGTGCATATAAAATAATCTTTTTCCCAAAATCTACTCTTGTACCACGTACTATCAGTTTCCTTATAATCTCTTCCCGATTCGTATGCCGCACCAAATCGCTTCCCGGTCTTCCCTCCTCGATATATCTTCCCTCAAAAAGTCCGGACAACCGAAAAGACTTATCGAATATTTTCGACATGAACTCATTGGGAGAAATAATATAATCTGCCATCAGCATGTTTCGTATCGTATTTTTGACGGATTTCCTGCCATTTGGCATATCATATCCCAGCTTCTTGACAGCCGTGCCATTCCAGGTATTTATCAGTACCTGATTCTCCTTCTTAGAAAATATATAAGGAAAAAAGCTATTATTTATCAAGTATCCGGCTCTTGCCAGGAAATATGCGTATGCCTGACTGTGAAAATAAATAAAAATCACATTCCCATTCCGTCTGTACTCCTCTTGCAAAAGCTTCATTTCTCCGTCGCCCTGAATTGCCCATATATGGGTATAATCCGCAAACTCCGGCATTTCCTGAAACGATTTAAAAATTGCATAAGGATTGCCTCCCATGCCAATCCCCGAAGAATATTCGTATAATATCCACTTTTTCTCTAATTTTTCTTTTTCATGATACTCTGCATAAAACATTTCCCATTCCGGCGAGGCGCTCTGCATTAAGAAATTCCGTATTTCCTCTTCTTTTCTCTTCTGTTTTTTCTCCTGGGCTTTCTTTTTCTTTTCTATGCGCTCTTTTTTTAAACGCTCTTCCTCGATTCGCTTTTCCTGTAAGCGTTTCTGTTCCTCCTCTAAACGTTTCTGTTCTTCTTGCAAACGTTTCTGTTCCGCTTCCTGCTCTTTCTGCTTTCTGCGGTGTTTCTCAATAATCCCATAAGGAACTGCACTCACCAAAGCCTTTTTTATCTGCCCTTTCATCTTCCTCACGCCCCCAGTCATGAAACATAACAGCCGGATGTCACATCAAGCCAGACATTTACTCGGGAATGGTAATCACTAAAGCATCACAGCGGCCGGTCACCGTGTACGTTCCAATTCCTGCCGGCAAAAAAAAGCTGTCGCCTTTTTTATATTCAACCGTCTGGCTGCTGTCAGAAATAACTCCCTCTCCATCTAATACTAATATATTGACAAATGTTTCCCCTGACACACAGCCTTCCATCTTTTTCATAATAGCGCCGTCCAGGTTTAATTTGTCAACGGTAAAATACCCACATTTTGCCACATGAGGATAACTTCTGTTATCCTTTACGCTGGGCTGAAAATTTGTGACTGCAATTGCCTTTTCAATATGCAGTTCACGTTTTTTCCCATCCTTACCGACTCTTCCATAATCATAAACACGGTAAGTCACATTAGAATTCTGCTGAATTTCTGCCACAATGACATCTTTGCCAATGGCATGGATCGTCCCTGGTTCAATGAACAGCACATCTCCTTTGCGCACACGGACTGCATTCAGCACCGGAACAAGGGAATCCTCACGGATTCGCTTAATAAATTCCCCCTCTGTGATTTCCCGGTTAAAGCCATAATACAAAAAAGCATCCTCCCCAGCATCCATCACATACCATACTTCCGTTTTGCCGGACTGCCCTTCATTCTTGAGAGCATAATGGTTGTCAGGGTGAACCTGGATAGAAATATTTTCCTTCGCGTCTATAAACTTAACTAAGATAGGAAAATCTTTGAATTTCCGGCAGTTGCTGCCTAATACCTCTTTCCCCATCTCATCTATATATTGCTTTAATGTTTTACCTGCGAATTCGCCGTTTGCAATTGTGGAATGCCCATCAGGGTGGCAGGAGAGTTCCCACGTCTCCGCGAGAACATCTCCTTCACACTCCTTGCCATATTCCTCTTTCAGCCTGCTGCCTCCCCAAAGATTATCCTTGCAGCTTGGTTTCAGCTTCAATATGCTCATACTGTTTTTTACTCTTCCGGAATCAATGTGATAATTTCCTTAAATGACATACACATATCATCCGCCTCCTTCGCTCTATGATTCTTCAAAATAGTTTCCGCCACATTCTGCATTGCCGGAAATGCGCTTCTGGTGAGCTGGTTGGCATAAATAACAATATTGACATTTTTCTCGGCCCACTCCTCTTCCGTAACGCCGTTAAAGGAGGTCGGCACTACGACAATCGGAGTTGTCGTATCTTTTGCCCTGAATTTCTCACAGAATTCAAAGATTTCTGCCGGGTCTTTCAGTCTGGAGTGAATCATAATTCCATCCGCTCCTGCTTCCACATAAGCGAACGCACGATTCAAAGCATCGTCCATCCCCTGCTCTAAAATCAAACTTTCGATACGCGCAATCAGCATGAAATCGCTGGTCTTCAATACTTTCTTGCCGGCGCTGATCTTCTCGCAGAAATGCTCTATTGTATCCTGCGTCTGTACAACCTCATTGCCAAACAGAGAATTCTTCTTTAAACCTGTTTTATCCTCGATAATGCAGGCAGACACACCGATACGCTCTAACGTCTTAATATTGTAAACAAAATGCTCTATCAATCCGCCTGTATCACCGTCAAAAATAATGGGCTTTGTCGTTACCTCCATAATCTCTTCAATTGTCCGAAGCCTCGACGTCATGTCTACAAGCTCAATATCCGGCTTACCTCTTGATGTGGAATCGCAAAGGCTGGACACCCACATGGCGTCAAACTGGTATGCCTTCCCATCTTCCAACACTTGTGTCTTCTCTGCAATAATACCAGTCAATCCGCTGTGCGCCTCGATCGCATTTACCGTTGTCTTCATACCCAGCAGCTTTTTGAGTCTGCTCCTTCTAACGTCCGGGATAGATAACCTGTCCCGGGAGGCGTCTTCCAGTCTCTGGTACTGTGCATCGGAAGAATAGGGAAACTCCTTTAAAATACCTCCGTAAGAGGCAAGCACCTCAATCGCCTCGGCACGGACGGAGCTCTGGAAGCCTTCCTTCCAGTTATCGCCATGCACAAGATAATCCGGCTTCAATTCCTCTAAGTTCTTCCTGTAACTGAGCGTATCCTGCGGAACAACGCGCGAAACGCCCTTAATTCCCTGGATAATCTTTACGCGTTCTTCATAAGCCAGCAGCGGAAAACGTTTATAGCTTGCAACTACATCATCTGTCAGTACGCCCACGATCAGATCGCCCAACGCTGCTGCCTTCTCAATAATATTCATGTGTCCTCCATGAATAATATCAGTACTCATACTCAAATATACTGTACTCATTTCTTCCTCCTTCTATTATCACTCTGTCTTTTCTAAGCAGTTTTTTCACCCAGCAGTTCCAGGAACTCCTGATATGCGCTATTATTATATTCCTCCACATCAAAGTGGTAGTCGCTGGGAACTTTTCCATCCAGATATGCTCGCATACCCTGATAGACTGCATCCTCATCCATTCCCTTCATGATATACTGCTTGTCCTCAAGCATCACGGATTCAACCGCAGGATAATTGCTCACGACAATCGGCAGTCCCACAGTCCGGGCCTCTAATACGGCAAACGGCTGTGCTTCATAACTGGATGGAAATACAAAACAGTCGCATTCCTTTAAAATTGCAAACGGATTAGAAATAAAACCAGTAATCACAATCCTGTCCTCTATGCCAAGTTCTTTCGCCAAACCTTCCAGTTCTTCCCGCATATGGCCATCTCCGATAATATACAGGCAGCATGGGACGCCCTCTTCAATCAGACGTTTCATGGCAAGGATAATACTTCGGTGATTCTTCTCCGGCATACACCTCCCCATAGTTACAAACTTCACACATTCTTTTTCCATGTGTGAGAATGGAATCAAGGTAGCGCTCATGACCCCATTATCTCTGATTTCAGTAATAATCCTGATATAATTCCCGCCATCCATCTGGCAGCTTCCGGCACTCTGCAAAAGTTTCTCTATCCGTTCTGCGTCCATCAAGTTTCTGCAGTATGTGAATTTGTCCACAGTTTCTCTTGTGCCAAGTTTTTCTCTATTGATCTCACATATCAGTTGATTTACGGAAACGATTTTATCATAATACGGATATACCGACTGCAATCCTTCTAACGTAGTAACCGCATCATTCAACCTGCGCTTCTCTGTATTGGAAAAGTCTTCTTTTAGGTTATTGTGCTGCCAGATATATTTCTTTGCCTGCGGGCATTGTCTCGCCGTAAGGCAGGGGAAGTATACGCCATATCCTGAAAAATCTATGATATAGTCATATTGGCTCTCTCCAAAACAACGCATATATTCCCGTTTTAACAGGTAATCCATAATCGGACGTTCTTCCGGTGCAATCCCAAATCCGTCACGCTTCATATGACTCCATATATTTTTCTGCTCTTCTGTGAGGGTCATATTCCCACATAAGAGAAATACGCGGACTCTTTCGGGAATCTCATCAAAATTACGATTTTCTATCTCGCCCTTTAAATATGGGGAAAACAGGCTGACATCATATTTATCATAATCAATTGCATTTAACAAATTCAGGGCTGCGCTGGTTACCCCATTCATCTGAAAACCGCCTACATACATAAAAATTTTCTTTTTCCCTGTTTTTACCGCCGGGAAAACAGTATGTTCTTCCTCTTTGCCCCGGAACACAATGTCTATCATTTTTTCCGCTGCCTTACCGTCATCATAACGGCAAGCCCAGGCTCTGGTTTGGCTTCGGATTTCCTTATAATCCTTTTCAAATGTTTCAATATGATTAATCTGACCTGCAAGTGATGCAAGGTCTTTTGCGCACGGCCCCGGCAGTTCTTCCAGCTTGAAATAAATCCCCCGCATATTTTCGTATAATTTGAAATCCGGTATATAGAACAAAATCGGCCGGTCAGTCAGCAGAAAATCAAAATAGATACTGGAATAGTCCGTAATCAAAATATCTACTACAGACAAAAGCTCATTCGTATCTATGGAATATGACACATAGCGTCCACTCTCTTTTTCTTCTGCGCTTAAATGTTTGTAAACTATCTGATGCGGCTTAATCAAAATCTGATATTTATCCTTGTCGATATTTTCCATCAGATATTCATACAAATCTGTATACTTTTTCATGTCCATGACCGGATTCGCCGTGTCATTTCCAGACCAGGTCGGGGCATAAAGTATCACTTTTTTGTCTCGATCTACATTTGTGCCCCGCTGTTCGAGCTTTCTTATAATCTTATCCCGGTCTGTATGAATCACCAGATCATTCCTCGGATGCCCTTCCTGAATATATTTTCCCTCATATAAGTTCTCAAGACGAAATGATTTCTCAAAAATTTCGGTCATAAACTCATTGGGAGAAATGATATAGTCGGTCATCAGCAAATTACGGATGACGTTCTTATTTACTCTGCGCGCATCGGGTATGTCATATCCTAAAGTCTTAACTGTAATACTATGCCATGTGTTTAAATAAATTTGCCCTTCTTTTTTGGAGACTAACTGCATATAACCGACATTGTTAATCAAATATTTGGCCTTAGCAAGAAAATAGGCATATGCTTTACTCTGGAATTGAATAAAAATAACGTTACTATATGCACTATATTCCTCTTTGAGTAATGCTATTTCTTCAACATCCCGTATCACCCAGATATGAATATAATCCGTGAACTCCGGCATCTCCATAAATGCCTTGAAAATTGCATACGGATTGCAGATCATGCCTATACCGGCATAAGATTCATACATAATCCAATTTTGTTCCAAATCTTCTTTTTCATGGTATTCTGCATAAAACCTTCCCCATCTCGGCGAAGAGCCTGTTGCCAGGAATTTCTGCTTTTTCTCTTCTTCTTTCTGTTGCTTTTTCTCCTGCGCAATCCTCTCTTTCTCTAAACGCGCCTGCTCCTTCTGTCTCTCTTTTTCCAGACGCTTCTGTTCCTGCTCTAAGCGTTTCTTCTCCTGCTCTATCTCCCGCTGCTTGCGGCGGCGTTTCTCGATCACGCCGTAAGGCGCTGCATTCACCAATGCTTTTTTTATCTGCTTATTCATTTTCCCGGTACCATTCTCCCATTTTTATCAAAATAATATTTCTTGCCCTGGTAAGTGACATATTTTTTAATCGCCATATGCCCCTTCTTGTCAAAATAATAACGATATTTGCCGACGTTGTACATCTGGCCGGCAACCATCTTGCCGCTGGCGGTAAAATAATATTTATATTTGCCAATTTTGACAATTTTATTATCGGTGCGGAATCCATCTTTGTCAAAATAATATTTGTTGCCGCCCATCGTCTGCCAGCCAATCAGCATCTTTCCGGTCTTATCAAAATAACGGTATCTCTTCTTCGTGAACTTCCGCCAGCAATTACGAGCAAATACGCCGGCTTTGCTAAGCCCATAGTAATTGCCCTTAATCTTTTTGATAGTGCACGAACCCGTTCCCATAAGCCTCAGGCCATTTTCATCGTAATAGTACTTACTGCCTTTTAAGGTCTGAAATCCAGTAGTCATGACTCCGGTGGAAGTATTGAAATAACGATAACTCTTTCCGAATCCCACCAGCGAATCCCACTTCTTTGTCTTGGCAGAATATCTTCCCCGCATCATACTGGTGTCAAAATAATATTTTTTGCCGCCAATCTTTTTCACCCCTTTGGCAAGTTTGCCATTCTGGATGTAATATTTGACAGTTGTGTCATTCTTTAATCCTGTGCCGCCCTGTAAACTTACCCAGCCGGAAAGTTTATTTGACGATGTTTTTGTCCCGCGGTACAAGGTAATACTATTGTTTTTGACATTAATTACCAAGTCTTTCTTCTCATTCGCTGTCAGGTAAGTCATTCCATATTCATCGACAGAACTCCATGCACGGTACATAATCCGCCATTTGTACTGTGTATCTGAAAGCTTCCCGGTATAACCGCTGTTTTGCGCAAACGCATATTGGGGCCTTACCTTTTTGATGAACTCCTCTGTATTTGCCTGGGGCGTTCCATGGTGGGACAGCTTCATAATATCGGCTTTCAGTTTGGACGTACCCTTATACTCCTTGAGCAAAAGACCCTCCTGCGTACTCATGCAGTCCCCCGCCGTAAGATACCGCGTCTTGCCGCAGGTAATCATCGTCACTAATGATAAATCGTTCTGCGACATTTTCTTTGTGACATTTACAGGCCCTATTACCTCGGCAAAAGCCGTGCCGATTGTAAAAGTCTTACCTTTTTTCAATCGGACAATCTTACCGGTAGTATTACTGTAACTGTTATATGCATCCACAAATTTGTCATATTTTTGTACATATTCAGAATCTGTCCTGCCGATTGAGGAATCCGGAAGGTAAAGATTTTTGATTTTAATTCCGGGTATAGCCGCCACTGCATCAAGGCCCGCGGTAATATCCGTTGACTTGCCGGCGTAATGGTCAATATGCATATGGCTGAAATAAATGCTCAGCTCTTTGATTTTATGTTTCTTAATAAATGGGATTACATACTTCTGCGCCTGTTCATAGTAACCCATATCCATCAGAAGGTACTCGCCCCCTGATTCCAATATTACGCTATCCCCGCCTTTACCGGCGTCTTCTTCCGACTCAGCGCCGCTGGCGCCAGTTTCTGCCCCCAGATAAAGATCATAAATTGTCATCTCCGTCGTTGCCGCCTCTGCCGGCAGCACATTCAGCTGTACAGAAGTAAGCATTATCACCAACGATAACAGTCCGCATAAAACTTTCTTCATATCCCTTCACCTTTCCTTTCAACATTTATCCCTTCTTCACATAATTTTGCCCTGCGCACCAAGAACCAGTTCAGCCACTTCGCGTATTGCGCCTTCTCCGCCCTTCGCGGCAGTGACATAAGAGGCTTTTTCTTTGACACACTCCATCCCACTGGCTACGCTACATCCAAAGCCGACGTGTGTAATTACCTCAAGATCATTGATATCATCGCCTACATACGCTACCTGTTCTAAACCTATCTGATACTTGTCGCACAATTCCTTGACAATGCCTAGCTTGTCGGCTGCACCCATTTTTAAAATATCCAGCTGCAGCTTATCTGCTCGCCGCGAAACGAGATCTACATTTTCACTGGTGATAATCCCGGTGAGAATCCCGCTCTGCCGAAGCAGCTTAAAACCCATGCCATCCCTCGTGTTGAACTTCTTCAATTCATCTCCATGTTCCGAGTAATACATGCCCGCATCTGTCAGACATCCGTCGCAGTCGGTGAGCACCATTTTAATATCCTTTAAAATCTCTTGTCTGCTATCCTCAGAGGCAACGCCGTTTTTCTTCATCAGACCCTCGATAATAACCCAATCGCTTGGTTCATCAATCTCAAAGAAAGAATCTTCACACATTTCTACAGCCTTAATATTGCCGGATACCCTGTTTCTGCTCTTTAAGAGGCCTTCCCTCGTTGTTATATAAAATGCCCCATTTTCTGTCAAACATCCATCAAAATCCTGCCTTCTTGGCCTTGCATACACGTCATAGTTGATGGGCACGGCATTGCCAGCCTCATCATATTCCCAATAAAAACGCTTCTGCGGTACTACAGAGAGAACGCTGTCCGTCCCCTCCCGGGCAAAAATTTCAAATCCACGCTCCAGATCGCCGCTCGTGAGCAGCGGGGAAGTTGCCTGAATCAGCACGATATTGTCAAACTCATACTGTTCTGCAAACTCCAACATTGCAAACTCAGTAGACGCCGTGTCAGACGCAGACTCAGCGCTTCTTCCAATCACCTGGGCCTTTTCAAACCCCAATTGTTCCACAGTCTCCTTAATCTTATCACTGTCCGTTGCAATATAAACCTTATCAATGTGGCTGCACAGGCATGCCGCCTTCACCACCCAATACACCAGAGGCTTTCCGCAGATGGGTTTGATGTTTTTAAGCGGAATAGATTTGCTTCCGCCCCTAACCGGTATAAACGCTACATTCATGATCTCAAAATCCTTTCTCTTCCCAGTACAACGAAAATTAAGTAATTGGCTTTTGGGGGCCAAAACTTAATTTTCGTTGTACCAGCATAGGCTGTTTGCTTATTTCTTGCGGTATTTTAATTTATCTCTCTGTACCTGCTCAATCGGCAGAATTTCCTGCTCTTTGTAAGTCAAAGCTTTCTGAACGGCCTTTAAGTTCCGCACAAGCTTACGGATGCCGTCCGGCTCTAAGGATGCCGCATGGTCTGTGCCCTTCCAGGTACGGTCAAGCGTATAATGGCGTTCAATCACTTGCGCGCCAAGTGTGTAAGCTGCCACATCCACAGCAATTCCCAGATGATGGCCGGAGAAACCAATCTTTTTCACGCGCTGGGCATAGCTCTGTTGCATACGCTTAATCTCCAGCAGGCAAACATCCTCAAAGGGAACTGGATAACCGGACGTGCAATTGAAAATCACAAGGTCCTGGTTCCTGCCGTTTTTCTCAAAAAGCTGAATAATCTCCTCTTCCTCCTCATGGGTTGTCATGCCGAAGGACAGCTGAATCTCGCCCTTGTAATTATCACAGAGCCATTGCAGCATATCAAAATGATTGTTGCAAGCCGAAGGAATCTTGATAAATTCCGGATTTAATCCTGCAATCTCTTTGGCGGACGTCATATCCCATACAGACGTGGAATAAGTAATGCCTGCCTCTTCACACCACTCTTTGAGCTGTGCATGCTGGTCTACCGTAAACTCTAAGAATTCACGGTGCGCACCGTAAGTGTCGCCGTATGAATTTGCCGGATTGGGGTGCGGCGCATTATACTGCTCTTCGGTCAACAATTCCCTGGGGCAACGTTTTTGAAACTTAATTGCGTCTGCATGGCAGAACATTGCCGCTACATTAATTAATTCCTTTGCTATCTCCATCTCGCCTTTGTGGTTGCATCCTGCTTCTGCAATTACATATGGTTGGTTATCTTTCATCTTCTTCTCCTTTTCCTGTTTGCATTTGTCTACTTGCTTTTATTTCCTGCTACTTCGTCTAAATCTGCACGCTCAAATACTTCAAGCATGCCGCCCCGGGTAGCATTATATACATGGTAACCGTGCTTTTTCGCATATTTCTCCAATTGCTCATAAGCGTAAAGCGCACGTCCCTCAAAGCGGATTTGCGCATCATGCACGCCGATGTCCTCGCCTTTAAACATATTGCGCATCTTCATGTGCTCTAACTTTGTCATTTCCTTATCACGGTAACTGTTCATGAAATGGTCATTCTTGCCCCTGCCAATCGTGAAATCCACACCCAAAAGATAAATTTCGGAAAATCCCATATACATGGCAAGTTCCACCATGAAAGTCATAACCGTGGCAATGGACGGCACATAGTACTCTGTCATATCTCCATGCACATAAAATTTCTCCTTGCGCAGATTGCTGACATAAATTAAATTGTCTCCCTTGAATTTCATCAAATCATAGGCAGTCCTTGACACCCATAGCGTACACTCCGGGTTTGCCTGAAGCTGTTCCGCCGCAGCCTGGGCCACCACGCGGTCTGACGCGCAAAGGAAGGTTGGCCGCCAGTCTGTGCGCTCAAACACCTTATAAATCATGTTGCAGCCAAAACAAATCTCATCTTTGAGCATATTCAAATCGGCAAGCCTAAGGCTTGGCCCATTGCCAATCAGGAAACAACGCTGCCCCTGATACTTATTACGGAAGGATTCAATTCTCCTTGTATTGTCATCCTTGATAAACGGCAGTTTCTGGAAGAATCCCCGCAGCACAAGTTTCGTATTCCTGCCAAAAATCTTATATTTCACAATCCGCTTCTGTTTCCTGGTCTCAGGCGGGTTGACCTCCACGATCTGATGCGATGTCCGGTAAGCGCAGTCCGCGCCGTCAAGACAGTTGCACGCCTCATTGAACTTCTGATACTTCTCATCATATACAAAATGCGCTATCTGGTCTTTGATCGCCTGCACCATCTCTTCCTGCGTCTCTACAATCGGTCCGGGAAGAAAATCTAAGTCAAAGTTAAGCCCATTGGCGCCGCCCACATATTCCTCCATATCGTACATGAAAAACACAATTGGGCGACACAAATTTGCAAAGTCGAACACCGTACCGGAATAATCGGACACCAGAGCGTCGCTAATAATATAAAGCTCGTTTACATCCTGCACCATAGAAACATCGTACACAAATCCCGGATGCTTGTCAAAACGCATGGACCCGCGTTCCAGATGATGCAGACGGCACAGGAATACATAATCATCCCCCAGCTGTTCATGAAGCTTGTCCAAATCCAGCGTCGGCACATGCTCAAAGCTCTTGCCCCCGATCCAACGGTACGGACGCCAGGTAGGCGCATAGAGGATAACCTTCTTATCAAGCGGAATTCCCAGATTTATCTTTATCCGCAAAACGTCTTCCTGCGTATAACGGAACAGATAATCATTGCGGGGATATCCTGTCTCGAGCATCGCCGTCTCCCGCTTTTTCGGGCTCAGATTATAGGCGTCAGCCATAATCGGCGTGAACACCGGGGAAGGCGACGTCAGGATGGAAAGGCGCTTGCCGGAACCTGTGTAATCCTTAATCAGCTGCCGCTTATTGCGCTTGCCCTCCGATTCCCCCTGGAAGGAACAGCCAATCCGCTTCAAGGGCTTTCCATGCCAGGTGTATACCATCTTCTGCTCTTTGTTCGGCTTGATGTATTTCGGCATACCGGTATTGGTAAATATATATTTTGCGCGGGCACAGAACTTAATGTAACGTTTAGAGCCGCGCTTTACAATCACCGTACGCGGATTCTGTTTGAGGTAATTAAATTTTTTGACATTGTTGAATGCCCAGATAAATTTATAATCAAAGTAATCTGGGTCTTGCAGCATGGACTCATAAATGGCCCTTGTATTACAGCCGTAATTATTCGTCCCGCCATAAGACTCAAAAACAACCCACTTTGTCTGTACCGGATATAAAAACTGATACAGGATATACCGCATTTTCTTGCGCAGATTATTTAATTCGCGGAAGAACTTTGCCTGTTTAAGCACGCGGAAGATACGCTTCTTGAGCGGTAGATTCTTAATCTTTTCTAAACGCTCCTCCTCCGCCGCTTCTTCTATCCTCTGCTGTTCTTCTTCATTTTCCGGCTCAATGAACTTCCATTGCGGTTTTAATTTGCGGTTGCTATAAGACAAAATCTGCACGACCGCCTCCTGTAAATCCTCCATGGTAACCAGAAAATCCTGCGGAACCGCCAGTTCCCGAATCTTGCGCATGATCTGTTCCCGGTAGGAAGCATAAGATTTATTGCCGAAATAAATCTTGCGGTTTGCCAAATCCTGAGACCATTTTTCTAAGGCGCTGCCAAACTCTTCCGTTCTTAGAATCCGGGTATGAAGTTCCAAAGTATATATCCTCTTGTACATGCTGCTTCCCTCTTGGGGCGCATCCGAGACATGGGCATACAACCGCTGAATGAGATAGGGAACCGCCACAGCCGCCACGTCCTGCGCCGGCACACCGATGGCCTGCCCAACCGTCTCCGGCATCTGTTCCAATCCGCTTCCATAAAATCTGCTAAAATACCCTAATGAATAATTTTCATACAATGCCGCCTGCAAACCTTCGCCATTGCCGTCAAAAAATTTTGAGCGGTTTTTGGCAAGCTCACTAAAGGCCCTGCGGGCCATGGCCTGCTCTTTCTCCGTCAAATCTTCACGCAAAAGCGCGCACAACGCTCGGTACATCAGAAGGAATATCTTTGCCTTGTCCTCCTCTTCTATGAAACCTGCACGCACAATATTGCTGTCTAAAATCCAATATTCCGCCGTACAAAATGACCAGTCGCCATATTCTGCGGGCATAGCCGCAAACAAAATATCCGCTTGTCCTTTCCGGTTTTCGCACGCCTGCTCCCTTGCATCCTGCGCCAGTTTCAGCGTCTTGTTACCGCCAACCGCCAGCAGCAAATCAATCTGCTCCTGCTGCAAATCCTGCACGAGTTCCGGCACTGACGGTTCGTGTTCTTTGGTATGAGAAACAGGATGCTCTTTATAAACAACACCCTGATTACGCAACAATTCTTTCAGAGGCATTTTGTCCGCCAATTCATCGCACACCAGCAGTACTTTCTCGGCATGGCTCTGTTCTATCATCTGCTTGATATATACAGCATAGCCCTGGCCGGAAATAACTTTCCTGCTAAGATAATCTTCCTTCGCCATACGTCTGGCAAACTCCGCGTCCACCTGCCCATCCTTGGTCTGGCTGATGCCCTGTTCCTCGTCAAACCACAAAATACCTTTGATATCCTTGGCAAGAGAATTAATAAATGTACAAAGAAACTCCCGGTTCGATTGGCAGTTCCAAGCCGGTGCAGCAGAAATGGGGTCTTCCTCCGGCTGGTCTGGATTAATCTTCATCATAGGAAATACGCCACAGGTATCTATACCCTCCAAATCTGTGCCGAGTTCCACAATCCAATCCATATCTATCCTTGCCGCCAGCTCCTGGCTTGCCGCCTGTCTAGGAAACGAGGCAACCACGTATTTGGAAGACGCTGTCAGAAAGTTCTTGAAATCCTCACGCGCATAAAAAAGGTTATACGCCAAAAACAGATATGTCTCCTCTTTATCCGCGACCATATCTTCCTTAATCTCTGCCCCTATATATTCAAATGATATTCTGCGAAAATCCTTACGCCCCCCTGCGAAATCCTGACAGTAGCGATACAACGCTTCATTGCCGGCTATCTTGATCTCAGATATCCCCGCCTCCTGAAGTATCCTGAGCTGACGCTCGATAAGCCCTTCGCCGCCCGGTAAATATATATCATATAATCCTTCTTCCGCTGAACGATTAAAATCGTATAGAAAGGTGTACACAGTGTTCCTCCTTTGTTCTCATTGCCAAAAATTGCTTCTTATCATTATACCATGAATTGCATCAAATTCAACTTTTTATTTATCCTCTTGCTGTATTACTGCTGCAAGTAACTTGCCGGACGAATCCGGGCCCTCCAGGCAGTTGAATGTCTCATTAAATTCCCGATATTTCTCATTATAGAAAAAGCCGGACAGTTCTTCGCGTACGGCAAGCGCCAGCTCTTGCTGGTTATCCACTATCCTGCCCGGAAGCGACTCTAAGGGAAAATTAAGTCCGTTTGCATGTTCTATATACTGTTCCCTGTCATACATATATAATACCATCGGACGTTTCAAATTGGCATAATCAAAAATTGTCCCGGAATAGTCCGATATCATCAAATCACTAATGATATACAAATCATTGACCTCGGGGTAATCTGTCACATCATACAAAAACCCTGGATATTCATCGTAACAGACGCTTCCTCTCTCCATATGGTGCAGACGGCAGAGCAGCACACAATCCGCTCCCAGTTTTCTCTGCATCATATCATAGTCAAGGCCGCCTGTATGCTGAAAATGATTCCCCCCCAGCCAGTGGTAGGGACGCCAGGTCGGCGCATAGAGGATAACCTTCTTCCCTTCGGGGATAGACAGCTTCGCTTTCACGCGCGCAACATCCTCTTTCGTATAACGGAACAGGAAATCATTCCGGGGATAACCGCACAGAAGCAATGCACGCTCCCGTTTCTTATCACTAAGGGAATAGGCCTGGCTCATGACGTCTGAAAATATAGGCGCGGGAGATAAAAGGATATCCAACCGCCTGCCGGAACTTCTATAATCCATTTCTATCTTAGCCTTGGAGCGTTTGCCGTCGCCGGCGCCCTTGATCCCGCAGCCAATGCATTTGAGCGGCTTTCCATGCCACAGATACACCAGCTTCTGACGTCTTCCCGGCCAGATATAGCTGGGCAATCCGGTGTTGGTAAACAAATAGGAAGCCCTTGCACATAATTTCAAGTATTTGTAACTGCCTTTTTTTACCACGCTTGTACGGGGATTCTCATGCAAAAAAGAAAATTTCTCTGGTTTTTGCACCGACCATACGAAACGGTACTCCTGATATTCCGGCGCTTCCAGCATCCGTTCATATAAGGCTTTGGGATTACAGCTATAGCTGTTATCTTCCCCATTGTAGGACTCAAACAGCGCTAATTTTCTATCCTGCTTAAGAAACGTGCGAAAGACAACATATGCTATTCTCTTTTCCACACGATTGCGGAGCTTTGTGATGATTGACATATCATTTCCTCTTCTCAGAAAAGCCGCCGTTTTCTCTTAGCGGCAGTTCCCGAAATTCCTTACTGCGGCTCCTTCACAATCTGCCGGTACATAGCGCGCAGCGCATCCTCCGTTACTTTTACTGGAAAATTATTTAACCGCTCTGCATTGACGGAGGATGATAAGATTTCTATATCTTCCTCCCCGCTCTGCACCGGATAGGGAAGCTCGAGCGTATCAAGCAACTGCGTAAACCAGGCTACGGATTTCTCCGTATTTTCCCTGCCCAGCATCTGATTCAATTCCTGCAGCGTCTGCGAAAGGTAATCCCTGCCCCTGCTGTCCGTACAGTCTTCTATATGCTCTTGCAGATAAGCCCAGGTTCCCGGCAGACAAATTGCCGCCGCATGCCCATGGGCAAATCCATACATGGAAGTAATCTTATAACTCATGGCATGTGCCGCTGTTGTCTTGGAAATGTTGATGGCGCGGCCTGCCAGGTTCGCCGCATCCATTATCTGCCGCCAGTTTGTATTCGCCTGCACATAGCCTTGCCATGCCTCCCGCACCCCTGCAATTGCCTGACGTGCGTAACCTCTGCTCTCCTCGGTAGAATTCACCGACCAATAAGATTCAATTGCCTGGCATAATGCGTCCAACATCGTCGCCTTTTTCTGGTACAGCGGCAAATGCTCTAAAAATTCCGCATGCAAAATAGCATAATCGGGAAGCAGTGACGAATGCGCCACAGACTGCTTCTCCCCCTGATAATAGACCACCGCAAAGCTCGTGGACTCACTTCCTGTCCCAGCAGTGGAAGGTATGGCAATATGCACGATATCGCTTGCCTTCTTTTCCTGCTTTAAATAATTCTTATCTCTGTCCATAGGCATAAACATCTTGATACATTTCGCTACATCCATAGCGCTGCCTCCACCCATGGAAAGAATCATCCCGCACTGCTCTTTCTCATACAATGCAAGCCCTGCTTCTACTTCCTCATATTTGGGGTTGGGGGAAAAATCATGGAAAAAGACGACTTTTGCCGGGAATTCCTGCCAAAACTCCTCACCGCAATGTTTCCTTGCCGATTTTGAACAGACTGCCAGTATATTCTGAGCGCCTAAATTTTTTACAATCTGCACTGCCTCCTGCAAGGCTCCCGGCCCACTGACAATTTCCTGGGTTTTATAACTTTCTTTTCGCATGGCGTTCGCCCTCCCTGCGGTTTCCAAACCGCTATTTTGACGCCACCTCGTCGAAATCCACCCTCTCAAAAATCTCCAGGGCGCCTCCGCGCGTGGCATTATATATTTTTACCTGTTTCCTGTCTGCATATTCCTTGAGTTTGCGGTAGGCATCCAGCGAACGCAGCCTGCGCTCCTCGCCAAGCTCATACAATGTCAAATTCGGGCGGTTCGTCTTCTTGCGCACCCACTGCAGATTATATTCGTCCACCGACTTACCCGTATAAGATTTTTCAAAATGGCCGGCAGTAAAGGTGTTCGTGCAATCCACGCCCAGCAGATATATTTCCTGAAACCCCATAAAGACAGCCATTTCAATCATCAGCGTCATGACGGTTGCCTGCGCCGGCACATAATATGCCAGCGGATTTCTACTGACTCTGTACTTCTGCTGATTGATGCGGTTCAGATAAATGACCTGCTCCCCCGGATATTTGATACGCTTGATCTTCTCATATACATCCTTATTAGAGAACAACGGGCGCTCCAAAATCTTATCAAGCATTCCCTCCTCATTTATCGCATGGACTGCGACCACATCGGAGATAAAATGGTAGGTCGGCCGCCAGCTGACTTTATCAAACACCTTATAAATAATATTGCAGGCAAAAGAAACCTCCCCGTTAAGCTTCTCCAAATCCTCCATCTTCAGGCTTGGCCCATTGCCAACAAGGAAACATCTTTGCCCATCATATTTATTCCGATAAGACAAGAGCCTCCTCGCATTCCCGCTAAATGCGATTCCATGGCTTCTTAAAATCCCTATCAGCCCATACCATACTTTCATGCCCTGCTTGAGTACCGTTTTTATAGACTGCTTGATATTATAAAACACTCCTCTGCCTCCACATCAGCCCTCTTTCGCAATCACCGGCTCCATCATACTCCGTACGCGCTGTAAATCTTCCAGATTATCGACTTCCGTACAAATCCTGCCCGCAACATTTAACGGATATATCTTTAATTTGTCTGAAATCTCATTCATCGCATTTTCAGCATAGACCCCGCGGGTTCCCCGCTCACAAAATACTAAAATATGCGCAAGCCACTGTGACCAGTCTTCTCTATTCAGCTTATACAAAGGCTGCGCAGCATAAGCATTTTCAAAAAATTCTATCCCAACCTTGGTAATCTTTCCATCCTGCACAACCGCCTTAAAGTCTTTTTCGGGCAGAGGTAACGTCTCATCCACCACCATGGCGCTGGCCTCACTTCCGGCAATCTCTTTCAAGACGCTCTCCTCAAACACCAAGTCGCCATGCATCAGCAAAATATCTTCATCCTTAAGCACATCCTCCGCCAAGGCAATAGAATAGATATAATTTGTCTGGTCATACAGCGGATTATGGCGAAACGTAAAAGAAACCTCCGGGTATTTCTCAGTCACATACTCCTGTAAATGCTCCGCAAAAGGACCCGTAGTAATCACCACATCCGTAATCCCCGCTTTTATCAGCATTTTTATCTGCCAATCAAGTATGGTAATTCCCGGCGCTATCTCTGCCATACATTTATTCTTCGTCTTTGTCAGCTCGCCCATTCGCTTGCCGATTCCTGAATTTAAAATCAATGCTTTCATAATTTTCCCCTATTTCAAAAATTCCATAAATGCTTCTTTGTTCTGTATCGGCGTCGTAGTCGGCCTTCCCAAATCCGCCCGTGATACCAGGTTTGTCTTGACCTCTGCGAATACAGAGCCCTTCGCATTGGCGATCTTTTCAAGTAAAGAGATCACTTCTTCCTCAGTCTTGGCCGTATAGATATTATCATAACCGCAGGCCTTCGCAATCTCCAGGTAATCTATCTTCTCACTTACCGTAGGCATGCCTCCTACCGTCTCATGCGCCCCATTATTAAACAGCACATGGACAAAATTCTCCAGCTGTGCGCTGCCTGCTACCGCCAGGCTTCCCATATGCATCAGCACTGCGCCGTCGCCGTCCAGACAGAACACACGGCGCTCTTTCTTCTCCCTGGCAATCCCCATGGCAATCATAGAAGAATGTCCCATAGAACCTACCGTCAGAAAATCTTTTTCATGTCCCTGTCCCCGCGCTTCCCTGGCCTCAAAAAGCTCTCTGGAAAGTTTGCCTGTCGTAGAGACAATGATATCGCGCTCATCAGTATGATCTACAAACAGCTTCACTACATCTTCCCTGGACAATGGATAATCATTGGCATATTTAAGTTTCTCGTCCGACTCCAGTGCGCCTTTCCTCACAACCAACGCACACTGATGCCCAAGGGCAAACTCTTCCTTAATCTTGGAAAAGTACCCCGCTAATTCCTCAGGCGAGGTATCCTTCGAGATTACATAATTCTGCACGCCCAGGCAGTCCAACAGCTCCCTGGTGATCTCTCCCTGATAAATATGCTGCGGCTCATCATGAACCCCCGGCTCTCCACGCCATCCGACAATGAATAATACCGGAATTGCATAAACCTTATCGTTCACCAGAGAGCAGATAGGATTTATGGCGTTGCCAATACCGCTGTTTTGCATATAGACAACTGCCGGATTGCCGGTTGCCAGATAATGCCCCGCTGCCAGCCCGACTGCCGCTCCTTCGTTTGCCGCGATCACATGCTTCTCACCAATACCGTAACGGCTCATCAGCGTGTCACATAAAGCTCTAAGTTGAGAGTCCGGCACGCCAGTATAAAACGCTACGCCCAATTTTTCAATTTCATCTAATAAATATTTGATTTGCATTTACGATTCCTCCATATTATCGTTATACGCTATTATTTTTACCAATTACCATCATTCTCTATCAATTTTAATATTCAATCAGCCAGGGGGCATGTCCTCCCCGCTCCTCCTCGGGAGGCAGCTTTTTATAATCCCCAAAATTGTGCGAGAGGTATTGTTCAATCCTCTGCGGACATTTGACGGTCAAATTCTCAAACGTAATCTCTGCGGGTTCTAAGACGTCCACCCGCGGGACCTGGATTTTCGGCAGTCCCCCGTAGCCCAGATATTTAGACGGGTTATCATTATATTTGCGCATCATCCTGTCTGTCTGACAATACAGAAAATGTTTGGGTACAGGCAGCATCATCAGATGAAGCGTATGGCGCACACATCCATATAAGAGCCTTTTCATACCCCGATACCCCACACTCGTACCCGTCACGCATTTTGCAATGTACAGGTTCAACATCCATTTCATACGGCGGTAATGGTTCTTTCGCTCCTTCTCATCATCCGGCAAGGCGTCGTAGGGGAAAATATCAATATAAATCCCAGAATGGATATCAAGTTTCCGGCAATACTTTTCAATGAATTTCGTATTGTCTTTCCTTACCTTAGCAAAATAAAAAGGAGACTCCGGTTCCGTCCGATAAGTCTGTAAAAATAAATCTCCCCTTAGATGCTTTTGCGCCCCGGCAAGGAATTTCTCATAATCTTCCCGCCGCATCCCGATATCCAAATCATCATCCCACGGTATGAATCCTCCATGGCGGACAGCCCCCAGCGCAGTTCCCCCCATGATAAAATAATCAATTTCAAGTTCTGCGCATACACGCACCACATCCGACAAAATATCCATCAAATGCCTATGGACCCGCTCGATGTCATATATCTGCCGCCCCTCTATATTATGACATGAATTCCTCATACAATGGCAATACCTCCTCCGTACTTCCCTGCATTTTAATTGCCCCGTCATGCAGCCACAAGATTGTATCGCACAGCTTACGCAGCGTCTCCCCATTGTGGGACACAATGACAACTGTACGGTCCTTATCACTAATCAGCTGTTTCATCTTTTTAAAACTCTTTTTTTTGAACTTGGCGTCCCCAACACTGAGTACTTCGTCCACCAGCATAATCTCCGTTTCCAAAATAGCTGTAATGGAAAAAGCAAGTTTGGAATGCATACCGCTTGAGTATGTCCTCACCGGACGGTCAATAAATTTCCCCAGTTCGGAAAACTCAATAATATCCGGCATCCTCTCTCTGATTTCCTCCTCGGAAAATCCCAAAAGCATACCGGAAAGTAGAATATTCTCCCTCCCAGTAAGTTTCTTTTGAAATCCCACGCCAATGGAAAGCAGAGACACCGTATGCCCATGCAGATCAATACTGCCTTCGTCTGGAGCAAAAATACCGGCAATGGCGCGCAAAAGCGTTGACTTTCCGCTTCCGTTCTTGCCCACGATACCCATGATCTCGCCTTTCGGCACATTAAAAGAAACTCCACGCACAGCCTCAAAAATCTCCATTTTGCTCTTCCTTAACTTGAACAGGCTCTGCTTGATCGACATCTTATTCAGGCACCGATACCTGATTCTCAGGTCTTTTATTTCTATTGCGTACTTTTTATCTTCCATGCCCTCACCTTCACCATCACATAATTTTCACATAACTGTTCTCATTCTTATATATTAAGCGTATACCGATTGCTGAGAATATACATCCGGCCACAAGCCAGAGGCCTAACGCTGCAAAATCCGGCTCCGTATTATACAACATACACTTGCGCAGGCTGTCAATCACAAGCGCTGCCGGGTTACACCTGAGAAGCAGTGTAACATAACCGGCTCCCAATGCGTTTCCAACCCTGGTTTCTATGGAATAGAAGATACCGCTCAGATAGAAGACAAGCTGGAGAAACACATTGATAAGGTTACTTAAATCGTCCACATATACGCCAAAATGAAGCGCAATACAGCTAAAGCCAAATGTCACTATAAATAATACCAACATACAGGGAATAATATAGAGCAAACGATAACTTACAGGCACCAAATACAGGACCATAGCACCTGCCACAAGCGAAAATGAAATGAACATCTTAAAAGCATTGATTAACATCTGAATGATAATCAATACATATTTCGGCATATAGATTTTTGAGACAATAGCGCTATTCTTAGACACCATCCGCACGCTCTGTTTGATTGTCCCGGAGAAAAACCGCCAGGATGACAGACCGATAAACACAAATGCAGCAAAGTATTTCTCGCCTTTGCCAAACACAATAATTGCCACAAAAGAATAGACAAGCATGAACAACAATGGATCCAAAATCCACCACAACCAGCTTAAATGGGAATCTGCCACTTCCGCTTTCAGCCCGGACTTCGCTGAATATATAGCATATTCTCTATATTTCTTTATATCTGCCAGGAATCTTTTCACTGCTGCTTCCTCCGTACTCCATATTATAATCAATTGTATATCATATCATAAAAACACTACTGCGTCAACGAACAGGCTCTTTTCCTTCCAACCACATGTAACTATTCAGCCAGCGCCCGTTATGCTTACATATATTTCAAAACCCCATGGAAAGCATACATCAGAAAATAATAGCAGGATTTGAAAAATCCAAATCCCATATACCGATAAACGCCAAACTGCATTTTGGCGGACTTTAACTTATTTCTGGATTTGCCGCCTTTACTCATACGGCTTTTCAGTAAAGGTTCATTAATACCGTATGCTTTGCCGTATTTTTGCAGAACATTCAACCATAAGATATAATCTTCATGCAATTCGTCATGGCACATATAGAATTCCCTCGCCACGGCCGTTTCCATCACAACAGAAGAACAGCTTATGCTGTTGGTGCGAAGCAGCATCGCATACGTGATTTCTTCCGATACCCCAATCACTTTATGCAGGGAACTTCCATCCAGATTCATCAATTCCCGCCCCGTACAACAGAGCACGCATCCTGTTTCTGCCAGCATGCTGCATTGCTTTTTAAGCTTTTTCTCCTCCCACCAATCATCAGCATCAAGAAAAGCAACGTATTTCCCTGACGCTCGCCGAATGCCAATATTCCTGCTTTCAGCGACTCCCAGATTGCGTTCATTGCGCAGCAATACCACCCTGCCGCAATCTAAATATTTCTCCGCAATCTCAGCGGTATGGTCTGTGGAACAGTCATCTATAATGAAAAGCTCTAATGCTACATTCTGGCGCAACACAGATTCTATCGCCTGGGCGATATATTTTTCCGCATTATATGCCGGCATGATTACCGACACAACAATCTGATTCTCCATACATTTCTCCCATGATGATAATTCAAGCAAGAATCGGTTGGATAAACCCGGTTCTTACTCTTTCACCGCCGTCATCTGCCCCTTATCAATCCCTTCCGTATTCTCCTTCTGGAAAATGATCTTGAACGTCATCAGCATCAACCGAATATCCTGCCAGAAGGAATAGCTCTCAATATAAGTTAAATCTAATTTCAACTTATCATACGGTGTTGTATTGTACTTACCGTACACCTGGGCATACCCGGTCAACCCGGCTTTTACTTTGAGACGGAAACTGAACTCCGGGATAATTGCCTCGTATTCGTTGGCAATCACTTCCCGCTCGGGCCGCGGTCCCACAAACGACATTTCCCCTTTGAGAATGTTAAAGATCTGGGGAAGCTCGTCAAAATGGATTCTTCGTATAAACCGCCCTACCGGCGTAATTCTGTCATCATTCTTTTTGGCAAGCTGCGCACCGTTCACCTCTGAGTCCATGCGCATACTGCGGAATTTTATAATCTTGAAGATTTCACCGTCCCGCGTCAACCGCTCCTGTGTGTAGAACACCGGCCCTCTGTCATAAAGTTTAATTCCCGCCGCAATCAGCAGAAGGACCGGCGATGAAATCACAATGGCAATCAGAGATAACACAATGTCCATCGTGCGCTTCACAAAACGCTGCTCAATCGTAAGCCCTTGGTTGCGTGAGAGCATCAGCGGAGAATCAAACAGATGGATGCGTTCTGTCCCTGTCAGGATTATATCGGAAATCTTAGGCGTAATATAGGTGCGCTTATTCTGGTCAAAACAGAATTTGAGGATAGGGTTGCGCATCTTCGTCGGCAAGTCGCAGAGCACTACCGCCTCATACTCCATAATTCTCTCATACAATGCTTTGTAGCCCATATACACGCTGGCTGTCGCACAGACGTTATACTTATCCTTACGTGAATTGATCTTACGGATTAAATCATCGGGAGAATGCTGCCCATAGATAACAATCATCCTTCTCGGAGGGTAGAGCCTTGTATAGATAAAGCGCACTAGATAGACCCCTGGCAAAATTACCAAAAGCTCCGCGCCCATCAGCGCAGCCATCGGATGGACAGGCATATAATTGTTGGCAATCATGCATACCTGAATATACCCGACTACATTCGTACAGAATATGGCAAGTATCTGCGACAGACAGATATCGGTAATGCGCAGATAGCCAATGCGATAGCCTCCGTATATTCTGGTAAAAAAGTACATAATCAGCACATACATACCGATAACTGCCCAGTTTCCCTTGTTCCAGAAACGATTTTCCTTCGCCAGCATCGGCGTATAAACCAGATACCACGTGTACCCGAACATCACTGCTTCAATCAGCAGCATGACAACATTTGCAGCCAGATTCAGCAAATGCTTGTATTGCTCTCTTCTTCTCATATCTTTATCCTTTAATCAGTCTGCGGATTTTCTTCTTATCCCGCCCTTTTGTACCCATCTCGCCCAGCAGCAAGTCGACCGTCTCTTCCTCTAACATGTTCATCCGGTAAGAAACCTTTATGCTACGGCTTTGCTGCATCATTTCTTCTATTATAATCTTTGGGTCAGAATTGTCAAACAAAAAGCTGTTTTGCCCTGCCCGGTAACCATTCGTCTTATAACGGACAGGCGCAAGCTCTTCGCCGCCTTCCCCGATCCAGGTCAAGCATACATCCTTTAACAAGCAGGCGCAAAACGCCGGGTCCACCGTTATGCCTACGGCGCCTGCGGGAATTGTCACGGTATAGCGCAAATCCTTGCCGTCTGCGGTATCAATAAAATACGAATTGTCCTCGCGAAATCCCTGTCCATCATCTATATACACCTGTATCCGCCTGCGTTCCCTCCATGCCAGCAATTCGCCCAAAGGCACGGCATGTTTTCCCATACTGTGGTACAGGCTTCCGGGTGAAATACTGCTTCCCGCCACATAAATCTGAAAATTTCTTTCCATCTGCCGATAAATTTCCTGTTGCGCCGGCGCAAGGCCAAACTCTCCATAAAAATCAAATTTTCTGCCGAACTCTGCACGGATAGGAGCGCTTTCCAGATAATAGTGCAGCGCGCGGAATAAAATATAGTCCACAGAAACCGGAAAGAAAAACGTCCACTCATAATCCAGCACATGGAAACGTCCATCCTCTGTCAGCAGGAGATTGGAAAAGATTAAGTCCACATCGGCCACTGCAAACGAAGGCGCATCTTCCGAAATCTGAGCATCGCCAAAAACGTTCTGAAACTCCGGGGTCATACAAAAATCCTCCGGCGCAGCGCTCTCCTGAATTCTCAGAACCGTCTTTCTCAGCATATCCGCCGCCTCCTGCAAATTACCCTGTGATAATAAGCGATCCAGCTCTTCCTCCACGGTAGTCCCCTGTAAATATTCAAACTCCACTCTGCCGTCAGCGGACGTACAGCGGTTCACAAAGAGCTGATTGCGCTCCTGCCAGAACTCTGCAAGCCGTCTGCCCGCCTCTGCAATATGCGCAATATGCGCTTTTCCTTCCGGATACTCTGCCTTTTTGTACAAGATATTCTTCCCATCCATGCCGCGGACAATCCTTGTTTGGATAGAAAATTGCCTGCTTCTGCCGCTGGAATATTTTGTATATAAGACATGCTCCGGCTGCATACTCTTTTTTTGCGCCGCAAAAGCTTCTTGTCCGCTTGTTTTCGCCTGGACAGCCTGCGGATTCTCCGTCCGCGGTTTGGTAATCTCCACAAAGAAAGAATTCGCGTACAACGGAAACATCCCATCTTTTAAAATCTCGTCATAGACCTTCCCCTCGTCCATCAGCACCAGGCGGTCCCGGTCAAAATTACAAATATTACGGTTTAATTCTCCCTGCCGCGGCAGATAAGTATCCGAATAAATCACGACGGGAAATTTATAATC
Source organism: uncultured Lachnospiraceae bacterium (assembly GCA_910589635.1). GTDB lineage: Bacteria > Bacillota > Clostridia > Lachnospirales > Lachnospiraceae > Petralouisia. Next base: position 85,615 of record CAJUTD010000001.1, read on the forward strand.
GGGATAAGGGTAATAAAACCTGTAATCGGTATAGCCGCACTCTTCCATAATCTGTCTGAGCCCCGGCAGCGTGAACGTGCGCACGCCCGCCGTATGCTGATAGCCCTCAAGCCCTTCAAAATAGGCGCCCACATGGTCTTCCCTGCATCCCGCCCAATATTTGAGCCCGAATTTGTTCTCAATGGCAAGCAACAGCTTCCCGCCCGGACGAACATGTTCCATAACAGTGGTGAGAAATCCGTGGTAAGGCCTGTCCCCGCCAATATAGCCCTGCCCATACTCAAACACGCCAATCAGGGTCGCATAGTCGAAATCCCTGTCCAAATCTTTCTCCACATCCTGAAAATTGCCAAGACGAATCGTAATGTTACTGCTGTCTTTGTGCCTTTCGGCATTTACCATACTCCGTTTCTTAGACAAATCTATACAGGTTACGGACTTGGCGTCTGCCGCCACCGCCCCTGTAACCGCGCCGCAGCCTGAGCCTACTTCCAGTACCTTTGCTCCCGGTGCAAACGGATACCAGCTCAAGATATTCTCACGCTCATGGGCCAGATGGTACATCACCGCCCAATCCTGCTCCCTTGCTATTACATTTGGAAACTCCTTCTCCGGGCAGGACTGCACCAAATCCAGAATACGGTCCTCCACCGCCCCATCGCTGTAGAGATCCTCTCCCGGATAATGTGTATCATCCAAAATGACATTTCCGATTCGCTCCATAACTTCCTCCGTTCTGTACTGTAAGACTATACCTGTTTGAGAGAAAAATCTGCCTTTGACAACGTAAGGTTGGGATTATAATAGGGATCTCCATGATCCATACATTCTTTCCATTTCTCTACAAAATATTTCATTTCCCGGTAATACCGCTCAATCTTCTCCGGGGAATCCTCAAGCCCACGGGACTTAGATTCATAATGGTAAAGCTGCGCATAGGGATTGTAGACCACAAGCTTGCCCATTTCCCGCACTTTCATACAGTAATCTATATCGTTAAACGCCACCACAAGCTCCTCGGTGAGCCCGCCCACCGCTTCAAAGACCGACTTCTTCGTCATCATGCAGGCCGCCGTTACCGCGCTGTAATCCTGCGCGCAGATAATCCTTGAAAAATAGCCGTTGGCATTGTGCTCAAACCCGATAAAGGTATGGCCGGCAATGCCGCCAAATCCCAGAACTACCCCGGCATGCTGAATCGTACCGTCCTCATAATAAAGCCTTGCGCCAACTGCGCCTACGTCTTCGCGCATACAGTAGCCCAGAAGCTGCCACAGGCAGTCGGGATGAATCATTTCTGTATCGTTGTTTAAAAGCAACAGATATTCTCCCCGGGCATGGCTGGCGCCGAAATTATTGATTGCCGAGAAATTAAATTCCCCATCCCAATAGACAACGCGGACTTTGTCATTGTTCTCTTGCAGTTTCTTGTAATATGCAAAGGTCTCCTCCAGCTCACTGTTATTCTCGATAATAATATATTCATAATTGCGGTAGGCAGATTTCTGCTCAATCGACTGGATACATTTGTCAAGGTCTTCGGTATGGTCCTTATTGGGAATAAGGATGGAAACCAAGGGCTGTTCCTGCCAATGCCAGGTTGTCCGATAAAGCCCCGGATATTCCCCCATCGTAACCTTCGCCGGAAGTCCCAGCCTGTCGTAATGCGCCTGCACAGCGCGCATTCCCGCCTCGAAAGCATACCGTTTGCTCTCGGGATTCTCCGCTGTGGAATTCTCATGCGCACGCCAATGGTAGAGTACTTTGGGTATGTGGACAATCTGCGTGCTCTGCTCCGTACAGCGCAGCACGAAATCATAATCCTGAGCGCCGTCAAATTCCCCATTTAACAGCCCGGCCCGCTCTGCGAGCGAGCGTTTCACCACAACCAAATGGCAGAAATAATTCATGCTGCACAGAAGGTCGGGATTGTAATCCGATTTAAAATGCGGCTCAAAATACCGTTTTCCATTCATCGACACCTTGTCCTCATCGGAATAAATCAGCTCCGCCCCTGGCTGCTCCTGCAATAATTTGGCGCACTCATAAAGCGCATCCATTGTCAGCAAATCATCATGGTCCGCAAACACCAGGAAATCCCCATTTGCCGCCTCTATGGCTGCATTCGTATTATCAGAAATACGCTGCGGGCTTTGATGCCGCACAACCCGCACCCTCTTTTCCCTTTTTTCCAACTTATGCAGGTACTCTTCCAGCGGAGAGGGGGAACCGCTGCCATCCGACAGGCACAATTCCCAATTACCATATGTCTGCGACTGGATGGATCTCACCAACTGTTCCAGGTACTTGACAGGCGTCCGGTACAAAGGCACCACGATGGAAAACAGGGGACCCGCCGCAAACGATTCCCTGCGCTGCCGTTCCAATTCTTCCTCTGTCGGCATCACAGCGCGGCGGTACTTTTCATAATCCCCCTGGGGCGCTGATTTCTGCATCAATACCTGCATGGCGCGGGTACAAAACTCTTTGAACCCATGCTGCCGCAGAAAACGCATACCTTTTCCAAGATAACTGCTGCCCATGACATTTTCAAACAGATACGTGGAAATTACCGGAACCGTCACGCTGCTCTTGCGATTGCCGCTCGCAAACTCCAAACGCACCTTAGAAAGCCCGCGGTGGGGAAGTTCAATCTCAAAGCCCGCATCGGGAAGGCTATCCGTCTCCCGGTATACATGTGCCACATCCCTGCGCTCATGCCAGGAAATCTCACAGGGAATCTTCTGCCCCCAAGGGCCAAAAGCCGCCACCTTAACAGGCGATTTTGCCGCCGCCCAGCCTTTCACAATGCATGTTCCCTTTTCCAGCGCAGTCTGTTCCACAAACAAGTCAAGTTCTCGCTGTCTCTTACACAGTTCTGAGACCTTAAAGCTGCGGACTGCATGTTCCCCCGCCCACAGTACAAGCTCCTTTCCCTGTGCAAAATCCTGCGGAAGATCCACATACAAGAAGTATTCTTCCTCAATGCCCAAATCGTATATCATATAACGCTGGCGTACCTCCATGCCATCGTATATTTTTATATTTAATGGCAGCTTTTCTCTATCGAGGGTCACAGCCAGCGTTTCCGCGTCAGCCATTTGATACTTCCAGCCCTGAATCACCAAAATTCCGGCATTCTCTATATGAAATCTGACCTTTACTACGTTAAATTTCTCCAGCATACTCTCTAATCCTCTATCTCAAAATGCAGCGTTTTTGTGGAACTTCTGCGGCAGATACTTCTTCGCCCTACTCTATTTCCACAACCGATTCCAGATCGAAATATCCTACGGTATTTTTCTCCGAAACTACGCCCAGGCTGCACACATCATACAAGCGATGATGCACCTTAAACTCTTCTTTCTCATAACCCGTGCAGCCAAACGACAGCAGATATTCTCCTCCCTGCAATGTCATCTTCTGGCTAAAACTCACCGTACGGACACTGCCCGCCTTTGCAGGTTCCAACATCTCTTTCTCAAGCATGGTGTTCGTACCGGTCAACTCAATACCCATCAAGTTTTTTAAGGTAAATGCAAAAATCGGCTCTGCCACATCTTCATGGAACAGCACCTTCATCTTAATTGTGAACTGCGTGCCCTTTTCAATCACATTTGACAGTTTGCCGGTCTCATCCACAATTGCAAAATCTATGATTTCTGCCTGTTTATCACCATACTCCAGGGTCTCAGGATTGATGCTGATGCGATCCCTCCACTTCTCCCCGGAATCTGACGGCTTCCACAGCGCAGTATTTTCCAAACGCTCCGCTTCTTTCTGTTCCACCAGCGCCATTTTATACTGGTCTACCGCCTCCTTGGGCGTGCCCTCCATTACTTTGACGCCCTTATTGAGAAGAACCGCCCTATCACAGTACTTGGTAATGCTGCTCAAATCATGGCTGACAAAGAGAATTGTTTTGCCCAGCTCTTTAAATTCCTCAAACTTGCGGTAACACTTGGCTTGAAAAAATACATCCCCCACAGACAACGCCTCGTCCACGATGAGGATCTCCGGTTCTATATTGATTGCCACCGCAAACGCAAGGCGCACAAACATACCGCTCGAATATGTCTTGACCGGCTGATTGACAAATTCCCCAATATCAGCAAAATCTAAAATATCATTCATCTTGCCGGCAATCTCTTCGCGGGAAAAGCCCATCATTGTCCCTTGCAGGTACACATTCTCGATTCCCGTATATTCCTGGTTGAAGCCCGCGCCCAGTTCCAGCAATGCAGAAATTCTCCCGGCCACCTCTACTTCCCCGCTGCTGGGAGCAATCACGCCGGTAATGATTTTAAGCAGCGTAGACTTGCCAGAGCCGTTGGTTCCGATAATGCCTATCGTCTCACCCTTCTTAGCCTCTAAGTCCACGCCCCGCAACGCCTGATGCTCACGGCAGCTTTTGCCGCGCGAAAGCCCCAAGGCATCCCGAAGCCGTGCCGACGGACTGTCATAGAGCTTATATATTTTACTGACCTGCGTCACCTTAATCGCTGTCTTACCCATATCGTCCCTTTCTATAACACATCTGCAAAATGTACTTTCAGCCGCCGGAATACCGTCACGCCCAGGAAGCATATGACAATTGTAAATGTCCAGAAATACAATGTCATGCCCGGATGTTCAAAGAACCATACTTTATCAATCAACGCTTCCCGATAGCCCTGCACTATATAATACAGGGGATTCAGCTTCATTGCTTCCATCACAACATGGGGAAGCTTCCCATTCATATCGTCAATACTCCACATAATCGGCGTCGCCCAGATACCAATCTGCAAAGCAATACCCACAATCTGCCTGGCATCCGGGAAAAACACAGACACTGCGCTGGTAAGGTAGCTCATGCCCAACGCCAGAACCAAAACCCCCAGACTATAGTAAACGACCTGCAAGACATACAAATCCGGAAAATTACCATAACAGAGAAACAACAAAAGCATAAATACAACAAAAAACGCATGTACAAAAATAGAAGAAAATACTTTCACCACCGGCAATATATCAACATTAAACACTACCTTTTTTACCAGGTAATTATACTCTGTCAATACAGAAGTACCCGCATTTACACAATCCGAAAAGAAAAACCACGGCACAATGCCCGCCACAAGCCACAGCACATACGCCACAGGTCTCTCTCCCCGGATAGGCGCCGTGGCGCCAATTGCCATATCAAATACAAACCAGTAAATCAATACGGTGACAACCGGCTGCACAAACGCCCAGACCGTGCCCAGGTAAGAGCCGGCAAACTTTATCTTGAAATCATTCTTTGCCAGGCTCTTTATCAACGCCCGGTTCTCTATCATTTCCCTTACAATGTTTTTCGATGATGCATTCATATGTGTCCTGACTTCCTTTACTGTTATCGGGCAATCACTTGCGAAAAATTTCGCCGTAACTGCCCGCTAATTTCAGACGATTATTTGCGTATCGTAATCGCCTTCTTCTTACTCCACTTGCCATAAACTTTTTTCTTCGCAGAATCAAGCTTATAAGCACGCACCTGCACATAATATTTGTTACCCGCTTTCAGGCCGGAAATTGTCTTTTTCGTTGACTTCGTCAATACCTTTTTCGACGATTTCATATTCGATTTGACAGAGTATTGGATCTGATAACCATTGGCGTCGCTGACTTTACGAATCGTAACGTCGAGTTTTTTGCCCGAGCGTTTTTTCAGCTTCTTGACCGCTGCATCGCCGACTTTCACTTTCGTCCACTTAGCATAAAGCGTGATATTCCCACTCACCGTATCACGGTCAAAATTCCATTTCTCTGTACAATTTTTATTACTGTACCACCCTGCAAACTGATAACCCTTGCGTTTGGGATTCGCAGGCTTTGACACTTTCTGCTGCGGCCAAGCCTTCTTTGCCGAGACTTTGCTGCCGCCTTTAGCGTTAAATTCCACCTTATACTGTTTGCCCTGCACTTTTGCTGTAGTAATGCTGCTGTCCTTTCTCTTATTGCAGACGGCAATTGCTTTTAAGGTCACATTCTTATTTACTGTCAACGGCTCCTTGTAATGATAGCTTCTGGTAAATGATGCGGACGGGTCTTTCCCATCCGTTGTATAGTAAATGTCCGCTCCCGACGTTCCTGTCGTTATTGTCACTTTCATACCATCCGCCGTTTTTTTCTGCGTTATCTTGGGAGCTTCCGTTACCCGCGCAGTCATTGTCAAGGTTCCGATCGTATCCTGCGTAGAACCGAGATCCATCGTACACTTTGGCGTCAAGCCGGAATACATGGACTGCTCCTTGTGCGCAGGCGTCCGGTCCATCACCTCCGTGAGCGTAACCTTGCTGAGGCCGAACCAGGTATAGATTTCTTCTCTGCCGTCCTGCCCATCCTGGTCATCCCAGGTCAGGTCCACATTATACCAGGAATCATCCAGGCAGATGGTGTTCCAGGCATGGCCGGACGTCCTGTCTTTACCTGAAATATCTATTCCTGTGACCCAGAGGCTTGTAACCCCGATGGTATCAATCCCCACACTGTTCATGAGCATCGCAAAAGCTTTCGTATATCCTGCACAGACTGTATACGAATCACAAAAGACACTGTACGCGCTTTGATGGTACGGCGTATTCGGATTGCTGGTATTATAAGCATGATCGTAGTATACTTTGCGGATAACCAGATCGTGGGCAATTTTCGCCTTCTCAAGATCTGTTGCGCCCTTCTCCACCTTTTCTTTCATTTTATTGATCTGTGTTTCCATTTTTGCAGTCTCTGACTTGCGCTCCGAGCCATTGGCAAACTTATCATAAATCATTGGAAATATGGCGTTGGTGCTCCTGAGATAGCCATTGTCCAGAAAATAATATTGAGGATTGGCATAACCAAACATAAGATAAACATTGCCGGCCTTATCCGGCGTCAGTCCCAATGGCAAAAACTCGACTCCCTCTGTCGCATAATAAGTATCTGTAAAACCGGTTGTCCTGTCGGTAACCTTCTGTTTCTTCGCGTTAGCTGTAGACGTCAAATATTTCCTGCACTCCGCGTCCAGAAGATCCCAGAGCTTGCGCTCCTTAGCCTCCAGCCTGTTATATATATAATTAGATGAATAAGCATCCCAGGAAGTGTTGTAAACCTGGGAACCATAAACATTAGATTCCAACTGCAATTGTCCATCCGCAGCCAAATCTTCCGTGCCGATAATCCCAATCTCCTCTGCCGCCTCATCGGAAATTTCCACAACCTCCATCTCTTGCAGGCTGTATTTCTGAGTTTCCTCCTGCCCGAAGGCGTCATCAGAAGAAACGGTGGCAAAGGCCTCGGCAGGGGCTGCTGTAAGGAGCATAATTGCTATCAATAAAACTGACAAAACACGTGTTTTCATATAATATCCTCCTCTTTATAAACGCACTGCTCCATAACTCTCTCCCTATTACTCTACAGCTCTCTACTTCTCTGTGCGCCTGTTCACATAATCCTCAATGCCGCCCCATACTTTATCTTTGTCAGAGAGAATCAAATCATCCTCCGTCATCCCTTCTGGCATTGGCCAGGCTACACCTATCTTTTCATCCTTCCACAGCAATCCGCCCTCATCATTGGGATGATAGAAGTCTGTCACTTTGTAGCAGAATTCTGCATAATCGGACAACACAACGAAGCCGTGTGCGAATCCCTTGGGAATGAAAAACTGTTTCTTATTTTCCGCCGACAAGGTAACGCCAAACCATTTGCCGAACGTCTCTGAAGCGTCGCGTAAATCCACTGCCACATCAAAAACTTCACCATTCACTACACGCACCAGTTTATCCTGTGGATAGTTAATCTGGAAATGAAGCCCACGCAACACACCTTTCTTAGACGCAGATTGGTTATCCTGCACGAATTCACAGTCTATGCCCGCTTCCTTGAAATCATTGTAATTATAAGTCTCCATAAAGTACCCGCGAGCGTCGCCGAATACAGCGGGCTCGATCACCTTTAACCCTGCAATCCCATTGCAATTGTCTGTCACCTTAATTTTTCCCATCTCAATCTCCTCTTTTATAAACATTTCTGTACTTTAGTTACCAAGTTCCATATCCCTTGCATATTCCACAAAAGGCGATCCATGTTCTACAGGCCTTGTGCAATTTCCATCAGATACTGGCCGTACTCCGTCTTCATCAGGGGCTCCGCCAGCCTCTTTAACTGTTGTTCGTCAATGAATCCACGTTTGTAAGCGATCTCCTCGATACAAGAAATGTAGAGCCCCTGTCGTTTCTGGAATGCCGACACAAAGTCTGCCGCCGCAAGCAGCATATCATGGCTCCCCGTATCAAGCCAGGCAAACCCCCGTCCCAACGTCTCCACCTTGAGATTTCCACGCCTTAAGTACTCGTTGTTGACACTGGTAATCTCTATTTCGCCGCGCGCCGAAGGCTTGACGTTCTTGGCTATCTCCACGACATCGTTATCATAAAAATACAGCCCGGGCACAGCATAGTTGGATTTCGGCTTCTGCGGTTTCTCCTCTATGGAAATCGCCGTCCCTGCCTCGTCAAATTCTACCACGCCATACTCTCTGGGGTCTCTGACATAGTACCCGAAAATCGTAGCTCCCGGCTGACTGTCCGTGCGGTCGGCAACTGTCCGCAACACTCTGGAGAAACTCTGTCCATAAAAGATATTGTCCCCCAGTACCAGCGCTACTGCATCTTCTCCGATAAATTCTTCCCCAATGATAAATGCATCCGCAAGGCCCCTTGGTTCCTCCTGCACTTCATATACAAACCGCATACCAAGCTGGCTTCCATCGCCCAGCAAATCCTCAAATACTGGCAAATCCCTAGGCGTCGAGATAATCAAGACCTCACGGATGCCTGCCAGCATTAATGTCGACAAAGGATAATAAATCATCGGTTTGTCATACACCGGCATAATCTGCTTAGAGATCGCCTTCGTCAATGGATACAGTCTCGTTCCGGAACCTCCGGCTAAAATTATTCCTTTCATTGAGTTACCTCCAAATCATTTTCTTTGCGGGCATATACGCTTCTCGTCCCTGTAGAATCTACAAGCCCATAACCAACTTGTTCCAGATAAGCGTCCATCTCAAAGGAGCTGAATGTCACAATGTAATCGACCTTTTCCTTTGCAAGCGCCTCTGCCAAACGATCCGGCTCATCTTTCATACCATGGTTGACCGCCCGGATAATGGCCTTCTGCGGCCTGTATTTCTTGCCGACATTTTCATACCCTTCGGCATTATTGTGTTTCTGGTAAGCCTTACGGCTAATGGCCCACACCAGCGTCGGGTCATACAACCTCGCTCTCGTCTGGCTCTCACTCTCAAACGCCACCACCGGATGTTCTTTGTCTTTATGCTTATCAATGATTTCACAGACCTCAATCACATCGCCCGGCAGATTATATATATTTTCTGGAACCCGGATGCTTCCCTCCGTGAGAAAAGTACTCGTACCGCCGCCAAAAAGAGCCAGCAACAATAGGCAGACCACCGCCTTTTCCCATAATTTTTTGCGCTCCATAACAGCTTTCGTGCCCACCCAGGCGATCATCGGCAAAACCGGGACTGCCCAGATAAAGCGGTAATAAGTATTAATGCCCGTCACTTTCCCCATCAACCGCAGCGACAATTCATTGAATATAAACAGGATGCTCAGGATTATCGCAAATACGAAACGCTTGCGCCCTCTCTCATCGCCGTGGCAAAAGCCGTAGACAACACAGACAAGAAACAGGGACAAGTATGCCGTCGGTCCCATATACATCTCAAACACCTGTCTTACACTCTCTATACCATACATATTGTTTCCTCATAATCTATTTAACTGTGGCTCTAGCCCGCTTGCAACTACCGCTACCTTATGGGAATGCGGATTCCCCTGGTATACATAAAGTAAAGCATCACATAGACCGCATTAGGCAGCACACACCAAAATGCCCGCCAAAGTATCTGCCAATTCCGCTCTGTCAGCCATTCGGCCAGTACGGCAATCACCAGGATTGCCGGAACGATCACCATGGAAGACATAGATACCGGAATACTGGAAAAACAGACAACAAATACCAGGACCCAATGCTCCCGCCTGTACCTGTCCTTCCACAGGCCAAGAACTGCATAAAAGACCGCAGGGATTACCACATTGGCGCAGAATCCCTTAGCTTCATAGCTGCGCACCAGAAGGAAATCCGATATGGTATAACTCGTATGGAATCCCAAATGCAGCACGAATACCAGCCCTGTAAAAAACAACGCTTTCTTCTCCTCTTCCGGGAAAAGGCGCCTGCCCATAACAAACAGGACATATGCATGCATGAGGATGCAGAGCGTACCCAGCACATAATGCTGAATCACCATACCGCCAATGCCGGTCAATCTGCAAATAAATGCCGAATGCATGTAAAACGCTGAGAGCGCGTAACGGAAATCCAACGTTTCTTCTATGACATTGGATTCACCATTATACACATACATCGTATCCGTCATCGTTGTTGTGTCTATTGTCCCTATATAGTAGGAAGTATCAAATCCCACATACTGCTGCGTCCCTGCAAACCAGCAGCAGAACAGCACCAAAAGAGCTACTGCCAATAGCAGAATCCCTTTATTCCTCCAAAGCCCGGCCAACATACTCTTTACCCAAGCACCAAGCTCTTTTCCTGCTGCTGCAAGCGCATAAATATTGACTGCTGCCGCAACGATAAGCCACAAGACCACCAGCTCATGAAATGGCCTTTGCAGGAGTATCAACGGCAGGGCCGCCATCTGAAAGAGTCCGAAATATACGAAAAACCCCATGAGGCCGACCTCATACTTTCTGAACTTCAGGCGGAACAGCTTCATAAATGCAATACCGTATATGATAAATTCTATTCCCAATAGTAAAAGTACAAGTAAGCATACTGCTAGCTGCATTATCAATTCTCCTGTTTTTGATTTGCCCCCTGGCTGTTTTGGCACTACCCATTGCTTTCGCGAACATTATAACATGCGTACACGGCAAATGCAAATTTATCCAATTTTTCTACTTGCGGTACATGGTATAAAGCCTTCTAGCACTGAATCCCGGCACAAGCTGGTTCCAGGCAGTGATGCGGATCAGGCCCAGATAGCGGTCGGTATATTGGAAAGTCGCCGTCGTGTCCATGTGCCGGAACACCTCAAATGCTTCTTTGCCCTTAATTCCCATAGGCAGTCCCTGCGCTACCTCCACCGGATGGTCCTGATAGCTGCGGATAATGAAGGCGTCTACCATGGGATTGCAGGCTGCGATATAATAGCTGGCTGCAATCGCCGCCGCCTGATTGGCCTGTCCCCAATTGGAGGAATACCCTTGCTCTGAGAGGATTACCCGCACCGAAGAACCATAATTTCTTTTGATATAATCCGTGAGCACGTTCAGATTCTTCATCGTGATATAAGGGCTGTTCTCATCACCCGTAATGCCGTACCCATCCCAGAAATTCGTGTATGTCAGGGGTGCGGAATAAGCATGGTAGGCAAGATTCCATTTCAGCCCTTTTTGTACTCTTTTCAAATGTGACACAAACGAAGAAATGGAATGCTTCACGCTGTAACCGCCTGCCACAGACGTATTCCAGAGATTATCCATACAGATAAATACATGCGCATTGGAATACTGGCTGCGCACAGCATAGTACAGGGAGCGGAAGGCATACGCATATACCGTAAAATAGGAATTCTCCGACATTGCCCCCGCATAGTTCCAATTGCGGGGATTATTAATTTCATTTCCCAAAACCCAATTGGACACATAACATTTCTTAGTCCCAAACACTTTGCCCAGATAAGAGAACACGGCCTCCATCTTCTCTCTGGCCCCATTACTGCGCACATTCCAAGTATAATAAGGCGCCGCGCCTCCAATTCTCGCCCTGGAGTCAATGAGGTTTGTCTGCCCATCCACCCAATCGAGCAAAATCTGCACAGTAACATTAATTCCCTTTTTGTTGCATTCTGATACAAGCTGCCGGTAAGAATCCATCGCACTGAAATAATATGTCTTGCCGTTATATTTATAGGCCACGGAAGGATTCGCATAAACACTGGACAACGTCAGGTTGAGGAACGTATTCCTGGCATTGCAATCGACGATTTCGTCAATAGTATTATTATAAAACTGCATACCCTTCTTTGTCTTTCCTAACTTATATTTCGACTTATTCTTAGCAGCCTTTTCCGGGTTCTTCACATAGGAAGGATTGCTGACAAGATAGTATTTGCCTTTCTTTTTCACGGCGACCCCGAACATTGCCAAGGCGTACCCCTGATTCTCCGAAGTCTTTAAGGTAAAGCTAAGCTTCTTCTTTTTGTAAACCCTTTTTGCCATCTTGTATGGTTTGCCGTTTAACGGATTGACATAGACCAGGTAATAGCGGTCGTCCGAACTCGCCACACGCTTCTTCACGGTAGCTTTAAATTTGATCTTTCCTGTCGCCGTAGCCTTGCACAACGTTATTTTAGAGTATTTTTTACTCGGCTTACGCGAACATTTCACCCACTTTGCATAATACTTCTTGTTGCCAGTATTCCCTTTCTTCACATAGCTGACGCGCTTTTTGTATTTTTTATCCTTATACCAGCCGTCAAAATCATAGCCCTTTCGCGTGGGAATCGGCAAATCAAATGTCTTAGATGTAATCTTATAGCTTTTCTTTGCTTTTGCAGGCAGTTTGCCTTTCTTCGTATCATACTTAATCTTATATGTTACGGCCTGCCACTTGGCATAGAGCGTCACCGTGCCGCCCGCCTTCGTCGTGAGTTTGCTCACCTTTGCGCCACTCTTATAAGTCTTTCCCTTACCGTTTTTCTTTGTATTCCAACCCACAAATTTATAACCTTTGCGCTTGAAATTATTTGCCCGCAGCTTGCTCGGCGAGCCATACACGTGCTTGGAGGAAGAAACCTTGCCGCTTTTTCCACCATTGCTATTATAGTTTACTTTATAGGAATTCCCTTTCCACTGGGCATAGAGCGTCACCGTGGACCCATCCTTTTGATTGGCAAAGGAAACACTCTGCTGCTGCTTATAACTTACGCCTTTGCCATCTTTTCTCGTATTCCATCCCGCAAAAGAATATCCTGCCCGCGTAAACTTATTCTTTGTCAATTTCTTGCTCTTGCCGCAGGAAAATGCCTCGTCGTCCATTTTCCCAGTGCCACCGTTGGCATGGAAGCGCACTTTATATTCGCCACGCCGCCAGACTGCCTTGAGCACGACTACTGCTCCTTCCGATTCTGCCAGGTTTATTGCCGTAGAATTTTCTTGATAGATACCCGCGCCTTCCTGTTCCCAGCCAATCAGCACATAGTCTTTCCTGTAGCATTCGCTGCGCGGAAGCGTCAGCTTTTCATCATAAGTGACTACCTGTTCGGCCGGAGGCTTTCCTTCTCCTCCGTTCAAATGAAACTGTATACGATATGTAATCGGCGTCCAGGATGCCGACAACGTTATGTCCTCCGTCACCGGCGCATCAAAGACATAGTAATTCCCTTCGCTATCCAGCCAGCCCTGAAAGAGATAACCCCTCTTTTCCACATCCATGACTGCCGCTGCATCCACAGTCTCACCATCTTTTACCTCCATGGTGAAACTCTTCTCACCTTCCGCTGTCGTTCCTCCATCCAGCTCAAAATAGACCGTGCGCCAGATTTCCTCATCTTCCTCTGTTTCGTTGTCTTCTGTTTTGTCCCCTGTTTCGTCATCAAATTTCGTTTCATCGTTTTCTTCTGTTTGATCCCCTGTCGCGTTCCCCTCCTGTGATTCCACTTCATACTGCCGTGATCCCTGCGGCAATTCCATGGCGTAGAGACTGCCTGCATCCATGGTAAACACCAACACGGCTGCCAGCAGTATTGATAATATCCTCTTCTTATCCATATTGATCCCTTCTGTTGCTTACACTATCCAGAATAGTTATCTGAATATCTCAAACTTCACTGCAATGTAATTCCACACAATTACCTGGCCTCTTTCATATAATCCCACCTCCTAAACGAATACCCCGCAATAGACCCGCGGGGTATTTCCTTCCATATACTATTTTATATCAGAAAGCTTTACAATAACATAGCTATTCTGCACTGAAATATACCCATCATTCGGGTAATGGGCCATCTCTCTTGACAATTCAATCGCCTCGTCCTGGTATTCCAGCGTGCCATTTATGTCAATGCCCATGGTATTCATGATACCGACAACACGTCCGGTAGCCCCGGCAAGATTGGCCGGCGTATAATCCCAGGACAGAAAAGAGACGCCATACATATCAACTCTCTCACATGCTTCATTCAAACGCGCCTCGTAGCCTCCTACACAAATAATTGGCAGATTCTGCGCGTCTTTCAAACGCTGTATGTCTTGCGCAATCTGCCCTGCCACACGCAGGTCCTCCTGATTGCGCACATCATCCGTATACACAAGCCGCAAATCCGTGGCAACACTTAACCAGATTGCCACAATGCAGACTGCCGTGACTGCCCGCCGCCCCCACAAGTATTTGCGCACATCCTGCCTGCCCCAGATTCCACATGCAAACATGCAGCCAAACGCTGCAATAAGCTGCAAGGCAAATTGAGAGCGTACCGCCGGTTCATTGCCCATATAAATTGTCAGCAGAAAAGGCGTCAGCAGCAAACCTGCAAGCGCGAGGGTAAATACAACTTTTATGGATATTTTGAGCTCCCGCTTGAAGCAGAAAACAATCCACACAATTGCCAGACAAATGCACATAAGCGGGTAAACGGAGCGGTATACTGCATTTTCCCAAAAGAGGACGTTCTTCACATGGTGTAAAATATTGTGTATAATATCTGATATAGATGCCTGCCCCCAGACAATCTGCCCCTGCAAATACTGCCCCTGACCGAAAAACATCTTCGTAATCGCCATATTCACAACATAGACAACCGCAAATCCGCCGATCAGCTTGAGAATCGCCCATGCATATTCCCACCATTCCTTCTCACGGTAACTTTCGGCAAAATCCATGAGGAAAACCATGATGCAAAGGCCAATATAAAACGCCACACATCCCTGGTACGTGCAAAAACTCCAAACCCCGAACGCCAGGCCCAAAACGGCCCGGAAAACCATGCGTCCTTTCCCACACTTATCATAGATAAGCCGGCTCAAAGCGAAAACGGAAATTACTGCATAAATCATCCCCAGCACGACCTCCGCTCTCTGCAAGGCAAAATAGAACTGCGGCATCCATACCGAACACACTGCGAAAAGCGCCATGAACAGCCCATAGGGATATCTGTCATCCCTGCCGCTTGCCGTCCAGCAGAGAAAGGCAATCAATGCGCCCAGCAAAATGAACCCCAGCAAAAATATCATCCCGGAGAGATATGGATTGTATCCTCCCGGCATCCCTAACATTTTGCTGAGGAGCAGCCCTTGTCTGCCGACAGTCTTCCAGGAGTCCAGTAGCGGGCCTTCCGCCACTATAATCCGCTCCGTATCAATTCCCACATTCTGCGAGAAAGCCATATGCAGATAACAAATGCATACCATAACTGCATTGACGATCAATGCGTTTCTATGTGTCTTCGCAAATAGTTTCATATCCTGTATCATTTCCTGCACCTCTGTAAAATTTCTCAGCCCACTCTCTTGATCTGTTCATCGCTGCACTCACTGACAATATAGTGCGGCCGCTTCTTCGTCTCCACATAAGTCTTGCCAATATACTGCCCAATAACGCCAAGGCAAAACAATTGTACCCCGCCTATAAAAATCATCACGCACATATTAGATGCCCAACCCTGCACGGCATCCCCAAAAATAAGCCTTCTTACGACGATAAAGAGAATGGCAAGCAGGGAAATACCAGTACACGCCACACCCATCCAAGACGCTATGTTTAACGGCATCTGGGAAAAACTGATAATACCGTCTATAGAATACTTAAAAAGTTTCCAGAAATTCCATTTCGTTTCCCCGGCAGCCCGCTCCACATTCTCAAAAGCATACCAGTAGGTGCGAAAACCAATCCAACCGAAAATTCCCTTAGAAAAACGATTCCGCTCTCCCATCTCTACAATCACGTCTACCATTTCCCGCTTCATCAGGCGGTAATCCCTGGCCCCGTCCACAACGTCCGCATCAGATATCTTATTAATTAATTTATAAAACATCCTCGCAAAAAAAGAACGGATTGGCGGTTCCCCTGCCCTGTCCACCCGCCGCGTGGCAACGCTGTCATATTCCCCGCTTTCCAAAATCTTCACCATCTCCGGCAAAAGTTCGGGAGGATCCTGTAAATCTGCATCCATGACTGCCACATAGTCTCCCGTGGCGTTCGTAAATCCCGCATACATCGCCGCCTCTTTGCCAAAATTTCTGGAAAACGATAGGTAACGAACATAAGACCTCTTTTCGGCAAATCCGCGTATCAGCGGAAGCGTCCCATCCACAGAACCGTCATTTACAAAAAGAATCTCAAATTCATACTCCGGCATCCGCTCCACAACCTTTGCTATCTCACTGTCAAAGGCAGGCAAACAGCTCTCTTCATTGTAACAGGGAATAATCAAACTTATTTTCTTCATCTCACATACCTCTTACTTTTATCTGCTGCTTCCTTAAAATTATTGCTCACTACACTGTATATTATTTATTTTCTGCTATGGCGCTTTTTTTGTCAAGCACAGCTTCTTCACATACGGCAGCACAAACTCCATTGTAATCGTTTCTTTCTGCACAAGCAGCGCTATCCCATATATGCCAAAAAACACGAGCGCCGTAAATACAAGCGTCAGAAAATTTCCGACATCCTGTAAAGCCATCCTGTGCAGCGCCACGGCGCCAGCCACGGCAGGTATCAATGCCGCCACATATGGAACCATGCGTTTCATATGCCAGATTTCTTTTAAGAACTGCCATAGTACCACAGCTTCCACCAACACCACCACAATTTCTGCCACCAGCGTGCCAATTGTCGCTCCACAGGCGCCCAGCGCAGGAATCAGCAGTAAATTAATAATTAAGTCTATGACGCTGCCTGCAATCACAGCCTGTAATACCTTTCTTTCCCTGCCCGTGGGCACAAGAATCTGCATGCCCAGGATATTGGACAATCCGATAAAAATAATCGTCGGCATAATCAGACGCATGGAAATTGCCGCCGGCGCATACGCCGGACCTGACAAAAATCCAATTCCCTCTTCCGCAAACAACATGAAATATACGGCAAGAGGCAGTGATATCATCAAAACAAAGCTCAAGGCATGGGACGTCATGCGTTTAAACTCTTTTTGCATATCCTTTTCGATATAATAAGAAAGACGCGGCAGCAACACCGTGCCCAGAGAGATTACCAGGCTCACCAGCGCAGTCTTGACATAGACTGCCGCATTGTAATAACCGGTCTGCTCATCCCCGCTAATAAATTTCAGCATTACCGTGTCCAGATTCGTGTAAATACTGCTGGCCACTGTCATCGCGCAGAACACTCCGATGGGCTTGATATGACGTTTCAGGTTATAACTGCCCATAGGCTTTAAACTTATATATTTGCCCAATCTCAAGAAATTAATCACATAGGAGCCTATGTTGGAAGTCACTGTCAGCGCGCCGTAAATAATATAATCCTCTTTTTTATGCACGAGCAGGAACATGCCCGATACCGCAATAACTTTAAAAATAAGGGAGGCTGCCGTGATGTAAGCATATTCCTCCAAAGCAGAATACAGCCAGTTCACACCGATAACGTTGAGAATAATTGCCGAACTCATCACGAAGAGCAATGTCCTGTCTTCCGCAAACTTCGGCACAGTATAAAGGCTGACCCCAAATACAATATATACAATCAATGTCATCGCGCAGTTAAGGATAAGAATTTCCTGTACCGTCCGTGAGAGCTTCTCCTTGTCGTCCCGCACCTGGGCGCAGGCACGGATTCCATAGGTGGGAATTCCCAGCATCGACACCATAGAAAAATAATTGACTACCGCCAACGCAGAAGCGACTTTCCCAGTTCCCACCGGAAGGAGAATCCTCGACATATAGGGAAACGTAATCAAGGGAAAGATTACGGAGGACGCTGTCAGAATGAAGTTCATAATGAAATTAAAAGTAACGGAGTGTTTCTTATTCATTTAATTCTCTCCCGCTTTTTATGCCACGCACCAAATGGGCTGCCAGCTCTGTACATTTGCATATACTGATTAATTGTGCTGCCATAAGGATCGGATAGCCGCAGCTTAAATACATCGTATTGACTGCCGGACATTTTGTTAAATCTACCAGCGCAATCCCGGCCGCCAACACCAGGACGCTCAATCCCAGGCCGGTAGCAATCAGCTGCGCAAGCCAAAGGCCACGACGACCGTCAACCCGACATAAGCAATCATTCCCAGCCAAAATACCGCCTCTTTGCACGCACGGTACAAAGAACCTATGCTGTTCATTCTTTTGGAGGCCTTTCTGCTGGTATTCTCTATGTTGATCTCATCTTTCTGGCTGGAATATGTATCTATCAGGCCGGTATATTTAACCTTGCCATCCCCGGAAAATCCTTCTCTTTCTACAAGAACCTTTGCCACCCTCTCCCCATTCTCATACAATGCCAAATACCAGAGCGTATCATTCTTACCTTCTTCTACATCCCAGCTCTCTTTAAAATGGCAATTTCTGGCGTCTTTCAGCACAGATCCCTTTTTCTTGAGGTATTCATAGACATCATCACTCTGCTCAAATTCCAGCTCCTTGTACTTATTTCCCTCTTCATCTTCCACATAAACCTGTTTCTCTTTTCCGTCATACTCTGGGAAGAGTATCCAGCCTGCAATATAATGGTCGTGCTTGTGCCGGAAAGACGCCGCCTTGTTCCGGGTAAGCTGCTCAAAATCCTGGTAATCGCACTCATACTTCTTCCGTACAAACGCCCTGGCGCGTGTCTTTTTATAACTTGCCATGTAAGCTATGGCATCTAAGGTACGCCCCGCCAATTCCCGGCAATGTGCCGGCGTATCAATATAATATTTTTCCGCTGTTGTAACCTCTATTCTCTCCAGCCTGCCAGATGCAAATGCAGCCTCCAGCTCTTCATAGACATTTTTATAAAATGTGTTTGCCGTCTCACAGTCATCATAGACGCCGGCCTCCGAAAAACCTTTTACAAACGCCCAGCCAAGCCAGCCGGCTTCCACCTCCCCGTCATATGGGTTCGTATCGTATTCATTATGATCGCTCATAGCAATCTCCAACTCCACTCTCACGCTATCCAGCGTCGGAGAAATCTCATAAAGCTCCCGCAATTGTTTTCTCGTAAGGGGAATTTTTTCATCCACTCTTCCTGATTTGATATGGGTCAGGTCTTCCATAACTGCCCCATAATATTCTACAGCAGTCGCTCCATATCTCTGTACATTCAATAATTTTACCATGGAAAAACAAGACAAAGCAACCGAGGCAGGATTTTCAGTTCCCGGCGTTTGGCAATCAGAAAGAAAAACATTACCAGGCAGACTGTTCCTGTAAATGGCAGAACCCAGACCGTATCGCTCTTCGTTATCCACAGATATCCCAGGGAAACCCCTGTAAAAGCTGACCATAACAAGGGGCAGCGCATTCTCTCCCTGCCAATTGTAAAGTATAGATGAAGCAAGCCGCCGAAAACACAAAGCGTCAGGACTACTCCCAAACCATTCCGGTACACCCTCTGCAACACAGTACTACAATAAGAAATGGGGTGGAACAACAATGCAATATAAATAATTATTACAGATTTCTTTGATGAAAATATGTTTTTCAGAGCGCTGCTGAATACCATGCATGATATGGAATACCCCAGCGTAAGCGTAAAAATGTACGGTAGATGCAAACGGTAACAAACTGCCAGTAAGATGGCAAACCCGGGTTCCTTCATAAATGTATACGAGTTAAAATCCCCGGTCCAGTCCAGCTTGGAAATAGAAAATGCCCACTCTTTCATCAGCTCGTCATCACAGGGAGAACCCTGCATCACGTAGATAGGAAGCCCAATTACTAAAATCTGCTTGATGAGCGCTGCCGCCAAAAACACCAGCAGAAGCTTATGTCCTTTTAACACTGAAATTACTTTATCCTTCATGTAACCTTTCCTTCATGTCCGTTCTTCAGCCTTAAACTCCCCGAAAATACTTGCTATTTATGTTTAATATGCAAAATTCCAATAAAAAAGCTGCCAAATACCACTTCAATGCCAACCACCATCAAAAGCATTGCCGGAATTGTAATACGCATCATTTTCTCCGGCGACAGGCCGCCAAAGCCGGTTGCTCCCCAGATACAAAAAGCTGCAATTGTAATCACTACGCCGAGCAAAAACAAGACCAAGCCGATGACAACTCCCTTTTCTGTCGTCGTGTCTTCCAACCATCTATCCAGTTTCCCCTCTGTGGGAATAAAACCGGTCACGCTGGCATAGGAACGCACAAACAGAGAAAACATCACCAGGTTAGCGCCGACCATCATGCCGGCCGCCGCATACATCAAAGTATGCACGCCCAGCCCTACGGAACCAATCTGAATATTGCCAAGGCTCAACACAACCGTAAGAATCAGCCCAATTACGAACAGAATCAATCCCGGGTACATGAACAGCCAATTCGGGCTGTGCATCAACAGGAATTTCAAATGCCGCCAGCCATCCGACCAGCTCCGCAGATGAGGTGCATGGGAGCGTCCATCCTTCTTCAAGGTTGTCGGCACCTCCGCTATTTTCAAATGATTCAACGTCGCTTTGACTACCATCTCACTGGCATATTCCATACCGGTTGTCACCAGGCCCAGCCCCAGAATGGCCTCCCGGTTATAACCTCTGAGACCGCAATGATAGTCGCCAATCTCACAGGGGAAGAACAGCCGGGCAATAAAAGAGAGCACCGGGTTCCCCAAATACTTGTGCAGCGGCGGCATAGCCCCCGGCTCAATACCTCCCTTAAAACGATTTCCCATCACCAGATCATAACCTTCCCTGAGCTTCTCTACAAACGGCATCAGATGCAGGAAATCATAACTATCGTCCGCATCTCCCATAATTACATATTTGCCAAGGGCGCCGTTGCAGCCGCCTATCAAGGCCGCGCCGTACCCTTTTTCCTCAACTTCCACGACTCTTGCGCCGTTGTCAACTGCAATCTGCCGGGAGCCGTCCGTACTCCCATTGTCTGCAATTACAATCTCTCCATTTACCCCGCTCTCCGCAAGAAAAGTTTTGGCCTTGCCGATACAGGTCGCCAATGTCTCCGCCTCATTGAGGCAAGGCATCAGTATTGTCAGCTCAAATTGTTCTTTCATTTGTAAACTCCTTTCCTAATACTGGTTGATGGCATATACCCATACTGCATGGATTGACACAAACGCACATATAGCCAGTACAATGCCATTATAATATTCACGCTTTATCCTGTTTACGAATTTGTATTTTTGCTTTATCCAGATTACAAGCCTGCCGCTTCCCAAAGAATAAAGTACCGGGAACATTACCGGCGCAATATAACGGTACTGACAGCCCTTTATCGTATCGCTGCCCACCGCAGTGAAAGCCACATACATAGAGGTCGCCACCAGACAGAGCACGCCAAACGACAATACATAACAGGCAATTCTCAGAAGCATCTTCACGCTGTTATCGACCTCACCTTTATCCGTAAAGGTCACTACCGTCAAAGTCACCACCATCAGAGATGAGAAAACTGTCGGCTCTAAGTTGGTAAAATAATGCAGATAGGAGAAATAACGAACCGCCGATTTCGGCGATACATAATCTGCCAAAAATCCGAGCAGTGTCTTCGTATACTCCCATGGATGGGAAAATATATAAGAAATCTGCCCGAAAGCATCAATATCTTCCCCGCCGCGCGTATCCTGAATACCTCCGGCGTCCGGAACTGTAAACAGCATCAGCAGCTTCACACATGCCACGATAAACACACATGCCAACACGGCAAACATAATTTTCCTCTGCTTCGGACTTGCATATTTCTCTTTGGGCAGAAGCAGTGTGAGCAAAAGCAATGGAATATATAAGAGCTTGGGACCCGCCCCAATGAAAAAGGCAAATATCATGCAGAGCCATTCCACCGTCGTCATCTTCTTTTCCGGCTGCTGCAATTCCCCGAAAAAGCAGCAGAAACCATAGAGGAACCAAGCGGTTATCCAAGGGTCGTACGAGTAAGAAGACGCCATGAATATATTAAATGGGAGCAGCGCAATCACCGCCGCCAACATTTTTCCAGATTTTAGTTTACGAATTGCCAGATACACTAAAACAGCATAAAACAATAGATTAAACCACCGTCCCAGCATAAACGTCATATGGTAGGGCAGATGGAGCAACCTTCCCAGCCAGAGGCCGAACGCCGCCGGAAGGTAACAGAAATTTCGGTAACGCGGCCAAGTCCGCTCCGTCAACGCTGCCTTCTCAGGTTGATAACGTTCATCTATTTCTTGATACGTTATCTGCTGGCTCTCCCTATCATAATTCTTACGCTCAAGCGCCGTCTGCGGAAAATTGTTCATGTAATACATTTCCGCTTCTGTAATACCAGGCTTTAAAACATGGGACAACAGCATAGGATAATAATAATGCCACTCATCATCCCAGGATACTCCACAGGAAGATGGAATCGACACGCCGTACAATGTGCCCACGCTGAGAATGACGACCAGAACCGCAATCTCCACCTTTTTGGCGACAACCTCGCGAAAACAGATGAAAAGCCCAACCAGCTCCACCACCACAAAAACTCCCATGTACCTACCCCAGAAAAACACATCATTCCCATAGAACATAAAGGCAATCAGCCGTTCCAGCCCGAAGGACAGCACTGCCGCCGCTACAAGGATGACTGCCAACTTCTTAAAATCTTTGGAAATCTGCGGAACATGCAGCTGCTTATTTGTGATCCACTTCATTTAACTTTTCTCCTTTGATGTAAAAACGCATAAGTAACTTCGCAAACCATACCGGCCAAAATTTCTGGAACATCGCATAATCCTCTTTGGCGCGGATATTACCCTCGCGGATCGTATTCGAGGTCTCCGATCCCTCATGTACACGATGGCAAGTCATTGGTTTGGAGGAATACACAAATTCTCCCTTCTCTCTCGAGAGCTTCTCCCACTCCTCCCAATCCAGGTTACTGCGAAACTCGGAGACAAACACCGTCTCAGGGAGGCTGTCCTTCACATACGCTACGGACCAGCAGGCCACCGGATTGCCGAACGATAACACCAACCGCTTAAAAAAGGATTTCCCCTGGAATGCCCTAACCTTTAACGGCAGCAACAGCAAACGTTTCACTTTGAGCATTGAACTTTTTTCTACGACCTGTCCGTCACGCAACTCATAATAATCGGCGAAATAAACAAGCGGCTGCTTCGAGGCGTTGATCTTCTGCAACATATCCTGTGCATACTCCGGCTGGTATCTGTCGTCCTGATGCGCCAGGGTAACCAGCTTCGTCTTCGCACAATGGTAGGCGAAATTCCAGTCCCCGGCAATTCCGCCTGGTCCATCGTTTACATACAAAGGAATCTGGTATTCCTCCGCCAGATTCCGAATGTAGTCATTTTCTGTGCTGGTTGCCATGATAAGATTTGTCGCAACCGTCTGTTTCTTTAATGATTCAATACATTCCCTTAGATAAGGGCTTTCCTTGTAAGCGCATATTGCAAATGTATGATCCTGTGGTTTAAACTCCATTTTCTCTTCCCATTTATCCTGATAACTATCTTTGTATGCTCTGTTCCGATACATGTTTTATGATTCTTCCATGTTTTATCTATTCTGATACATATCCTCGTAATACTTTTGATAGTCGCCGCTGGTTACGTTTTTCATCCACTCTTCATGTTCAAAATACCAGGCAATAGTTTTTTTAATCCCTTCTTTGAACATAGTCTCCGGCTCCCAGCCGATTTCCGCCTTAATCTTATCCGGCGCAATCGCATATCTGCGGTCATGTCCCTTGCGGTCCTCCACAAAGGTAATCAGATCCTTGCTCACCAACTGTCTTCTGGGATCACCCTCCGGCAGCATTTCCAATAAGGTCTCGATAATTATATGAATAATCTCAATATTCTGTTTCTCATTGTGCCCGCCGATATTATAAGTCTCTCCTAATTTTCCATGCTCCTGAACCATATCTATTCCCTTGGCATGGTCATCCACATACAGCCAGTCACGCACATTCTTGCCGTCACCGTACACCGGAAGCTTCTTGCCATGCAGCGCATTATTGATAATCAAGGGGATCAACTTCTCCGGGAACTGGTAAGGCCCATAATTGTTCGAGCAATTCGTGATATTCGCCGGAAAATGGTAAGTATCAATATAAGATTTTACCAGGAAATCAGAGCTGGCCTTGCTTGCCGAATAGGGGCTGTGCGGATCGTACGGGGTGGTCTCATAGAAATATCCCCCATCCTCCGTAAGGGAGCCATATACCTCGTCCGTGGACACATGCAGAAATTTCTTGCCCTCTTGAAACGTTCCGTCCTCCTGCTCCCAGGCAGCTTTGGCACAGTTGAGCACAACCGCCGTACCCAGTACGTTCGTCTGCACAAATACTTCAGGATTCTTAATGCTGCGATCCACATGGCTCTCCGCCGCAAAATGCACGACCCTGTCGATATCATTCTCTGCAAAAATCCTGCTGATGGCCTCCTTATCACAGATATCCGCCTTCACAAACGTATAGTTTTCCCTGTCCTCTACGTCTTTCAAGTTCTCAAGGTTGCCCGCATAAGTGAGCTTGTCCACATTGATGATACGAATTTCATTATCATATTTGCGGAACATATATTGAATATAATTGGAGCCAATAAAGCCTGCTCCTCCGGTAACCAAATAAGTTCTCATAATCGTCTCCTTCTCTTCTAAAATCTCAGAATTCTTCTCTATTTATCCGGCACATCCCTGCTGCCCGCAAAATGCCTGCATCGAACACTATTTACCGCTCAGATATACTTTCAAAGCGTCCTTCCAGTCGGCCATGCGAAAATCACTCGTCAGTTTCAGCATATAATCGTCAAGGATTGAATAAGCCGGCCGCGGCGCCTGCCCCGGATTGCGGCGACAGTATTCTTCCGTGCTTACGCGTTCTACCACAGTGTTCTTGCCTGCCAGTTTAAACGTCTCCTCTGCCAAATCTGCCCAGCTGCAGCTTCCCTCGCAGACTGCATGGAACAAACCATAATTCTCTGTGGGCTCCAGGAAATGTATCATCTTCGCCAATTCTAAAGCGCTGGTGGGACATCCCACCTGATCGTCTACCACAGTCACCTGATCATGGTTCTCTGAGAGACGCAACATCGTCTTCACAAAATTCTTACCGTCACCGTAAAGCCATGCCGTACGCAGGATAAAATATTTCCCGGCAAATGCCTTTACAAAATTCTCTCCCTCCAGCTTAGTCTTCCCATAAGCACTGTTAGGCCCCGGCGCGTCAAACTCCGTATAAGGCCTGCTGCCGTTGCCGTCAAACACATAATCGGTCGACACATGAATCAGTTTCGCATCCACCTCAGATGCTGCAATACTCAAATTCCTAGGACCAATTGCATTAATTCTGTAGGCGCTGTCCCACTGCTGTTCACACAGATCAACCGCTGTGTGCGCCGCACAGTTAATGATAACATCCGGTTTCTTCCCACGCACTAAGGCAAGCACATCCTCCACCTTCGTTATGTCCAATGCGGTCACGCCATCGCCTGCCTGCACATCTGTATTGATAAATTCTACCTCATTGCCATATTCCTGATTGATGGCTCGTCCAAGCTGACCATTACAGCCTGTAACAAGAATTTTCTTCATTATTATTTCTATAGTTTCCATCTATATATTCAATTTTTAGTGGTATTTATTTATATATTTATTAATTTCTCCCCATTGGCATCTAGCACATTTATT
>CAJUTD010000001.1:111535-114082 GCA_910589635.1 uncultured Lachnospiraceae bacterium
CCTTATAACATCCTGCCAACCAAAAATAATATGCGCATGATGATTTCATCCAGCCGACTCTGCCGGTAGATTTGACGATTCCAAAGAATCTTCCATCTACCTGCGAAATGGCTGGCCGCAAGAACTTTTTTCACCAGCGCATCTTTCTCATCATTCCCCTGATAAAGCTCTGCGAAATCACTGAGCTGTCCATAAAGCTTTCCGCGGCTTTTCTTGAGATATGCCGCCTTAGCGCGAATTTCGCCGAAAAAACCTGCTTTGGCGCCGACGACATTGCCTCCATGCTGGCGGTACTTAATGTAGGCGTTCTTATCAAAGACTACTTTTCCCACATATGTTGCGGCCAGATAAGACCACCAATCATGCAGGATTGCACGCTGCGGTACCTTGGCTTTGATAATTTCCGCCATCTCGCGGTTCATCACCGTTGTACAGCCGGTACAGATACATTCCACTACAGCATTGCCAAACCCTGGCACACGCGCTCTCCTATCCTGCTTCTCCATAGGGGTTCCATCGCTGTCCACCAAAATCTTATTACTACAATAAAGTGCGGGACCTTGCTCATGTTCCAGCCTTTGCACAGCGACTTCCACCTTTTGTTCCAGCCATATATCATCCTGATCACAGAAAGCCACCATATCCGCATCACTTTTCTTCAAAAGTTCAAAGAAACTTCTGCTGACCCCTAAATTTTCTTCCAAGAAAACCTTAATATTATTATATTTTGCACCATATTCCTTTAAAATATCAGGGGTCCTGTCTTTGGAACCGTCATCCCTGATTAAAATCTCCAGATTCCCCCAAGTCTGGCGAAGCAGGCTTTCTATCTGCTCCGCCAAAAAACGTTCCCCATTGTATGTTGACATCAGAATCTGAACTTTCTTCGTTCCCATAAACTCCTGTTATTCTCCCAAACCGCTTTCCACTGCCGCTACTACTGCCTGTAAAGCATCTTCCTCGTCCTCGCCATCGCACACAA
Source organism: uncultured Lachnospiraceae bacterium (assembly GCA_910589635.1). Taxonomy (GTDB): domain Bacteria; phylum Bacillota; class Clostridia; order Lachnospirales; family Lachnospiraceae; genus Petralouisia. The sequence goes on from CAJUTD010000001.1 coordinate 112,518, forward strand.
ATTCAATCGTGTCACCCGATTTGATACATGCCCCCAGCACACTCAGCACACTCTTGGCATTTGCTGTCCCTCCTTTGAAATTAAAGGTAATCAGGGATTGGTATTTCACTGCTTCTTTACATAAAATTCCCGCTGGGCGTAAGTGCAGCCCGGTAGGGTTCTTTATCGTAACTTTCTGACTAACCATACTTTTCCTCCTCATGCCAATTTACAACATATTTCTCATAATTAAGTCTGCTAATTCCTGCGCATCCTTAGAAATTTCATCCTGATCCTTGCCCTCAATCATGACCCTTACCAGCGGCTCCGTACCGGACGGGCGAATTAACACTCTGCCTTCGCCGGCAAATTTCTTCTCGAGCTCATGCACTGCCTGGGCAATCTCCGGGTAATCCATAAACTTCTCCTTCTTATGGTTCGGCACTTTAGCATTTACTAATGCCTGGGGAAGGACTTCCATAATCCCTGCCAGCTCTGAAAGCGGCTTTCCGCTCTTAACAACCACCTCCAGCAAATGCAGGGCGCTCAAAAGTCCGTCCCCCGTGGTATTTTCGTCAAGGAAAATAATGTGCCCGGATTGCTCCCCACCTATATTATAACCATTTTCTCTCATATTTTCCAAAACATAGCGGTCCCCCACCTTTGTCTGTTCAATATGGATGCCGCACGCTTTCCCCATCAACGTAAATCCGAGGTTACTCATGACCGTACCCACAATCGTGTCTTTCTTGAGCGTACCGTTTTTCTTCATATCATTGCCAATAATCGCCATTACCTGGTCGCCGTCCACAATATCTCCCTTCTCATCCACAGCAAGCATACGGTCCGCATCGCCGTCAAAGGCAATCCCTAAATCTGCTTTCTCGTAGACTACACGTGCACGCAACTCATCCATATGGGTGGAACCGCAGTTGGCATTGATATTGGTGCCGTCCGGATTCGTATGAATCGCCACTAAATTGGCCCCCAGCCCTTTCAATGTCTCCACTGCCGTATAATGGGAGGCTCCCTCTGCACAGTCAATGACAATCTTCATGCCGCTGAGATCCACCGGAACTGTCTTCTTCATAAAGAAAACGTATTCCTCTCTGGCATCAAAACGGTAGCTGATTCTTCCGATCCCGGACCCCAGAGGAAGAGGAACATCTTTCATGCCATTATCAATTAATTGCTCAATCTCATCCTCCAATTCATCAGAAAGCTTATAACCTTCCCCATTAAAAAACTTAATACCATTAAATTCCATGGGATTATGGGATGCCGATATTACCACTCCGGCGTCCACTTTATGCTTCTTCGTCAAATATGCGATCGCTGGCGTGGGCATGACGCCCATATATACTGCATTTGCCCCTACAGAACAAATGCCGGCCATCAACGCATTTGCCAACATACCGCCGGAAATTCTCGTATCACAACCCACGATAATTGTCGGTTGATGCGCCTTTTCCTTCGTCAGCACATAAGCGCCCGCCTGTCCCAGCTTCATTGCCAATTCAATCGTAAGCTCTGTGCCTGCCACTCCTCTTACCCCATCTGTTCCAAACATTCTCGCCATATTTCGC
>CAJUTD010000001.1:114092-133036 GCA_910589635.1 uncultured Lachnospiraceae bacterium
TTTCTTTCCTGATTATAATATTCACAATTCTATTCGCTGTCACCGGAATCTTCCTCTGGCTCGTCACTTGTCCCGCTATCTTCCCCTTCGTTATTCTCTTCCTGGCTGTCATCCGGGTTTATTGGCGCGCTCTCTGTTTCCGCGTTCCTGTCTACAATTGTAAACTGCACGTTTACCTGTCCTATCAGCTCATATTTGTCTCCGGGAAGAGTGACGTTCAATAGTCTTGTATAAGTGCCAGGCTGTAAATCTGCTACATCCAGCAATACCTCTATTTGATCCATTGCAAGCGCTTCCATATCCTCTTCCAGCGCGCGCACCGTCATAGATATTGATTCTACATTAAACGTCAAATCATATTCATTGTTCAGCCCGCTAACTTTAATACTGCTCGCCGGGAAATCAACTTTTTTGGTTTCTTTCTCTTCTATCGTAACGGTTACGGCAATCTGGCTGGCGTTCGGTTCCACCAGGGAAATCCCCAGCTCTTCCAGATAGGGAACAATATCAACTGTACTTTCTATATCTTCTCTGGCTCCTGTAATGTCAATGACATCTGCCGGAATATTTATGACATTAATTCCATTTAAAACCACAGCTCTTCCTTTTACCAGCACAGTCTCCGGCGCGCATTCCACCTTGCGGAACTCATAGCCTGCCGCGGGCTCTCCGCTGACACGGCATTGTACCGGCACACTCTTAGTCGCCCATATCTCCGCTTTAATCATGACTGCCGTCTGGTTCATCTCCAGAAGGTCCGAAGAAATCACAGAACCATCCTCATCATACAGTACCGGAATTACATTGTCGGACACATCGCTGGAAATGCCATCTACATTGATAGAAGCTCCAACACGGCTAATCTTAGACACAACGGACGCCGGACCTGATACTTTAAGCAAATTCGGCGTTACCTCCACACCGCCAATCGCATAGCCTTCCGCTGGCGTTCCTGTGGATTCCGCTGAAATCACAAATTTCTTCTCTAAGCGATCCTCCAATGTAATCTGCAAATTCACAGTTCTGCGCATAATCTCAATGCGACGTTCATTTTTCTTGGCCGTTATCTCAATGGGAACCAGCTTGGCTTCCCCCTCTTGGCTCAAATCCACCTGGCTTAAATCCGCTGTTGCGCTGAAATCGTCTGACGTCATATTATCAACAGAACTTCTGGGACCACTGATCGTAAAAACTGCGATATCTGTATCCCCCACAACACTAGGCACCTTGCCCATCTCTGTGATGATGTCTTTATTGATAATTTCTACCGGAACCGAAAACGTTTTCGTGGCGTCGGGATCTGCAACATTGACAACTACTAACCAGATAATCACTGCAAAAAGAAGAGACAGCAGTTTCAGCCCTGGATTATTTGCCAGATGCTTCATCATTTTTTGAAACATACTTCATCCTCCTTTTCCATATTCGGAATCTTCCCACATCCATAGAGCCCTTGCGGATAAAATTCAGCTTGCCTTTCAGATATTCTGCATCCACATTACGATACAGCTCGCCGCCGATGGCAATCGACACATTTCCGGTCTCCTCCGATACCACAATTGTCAGTGCATCACACACCTCGCTGATCCCTACCGCAGCACGGTGGCGAGTTCCCAGTTCTTTGCTCAGTTCCATGTTGTCAGAAAGCGGCAAATAACAGGTGGCGGACACAACCCTGTTCCCACGAACAATAATAGCGCCATCATGTAATGGCGTATTATGTTCAAATATATTGATTAAAAGCTGGCTGGACACCAGAGAATCCAGGGCAATCCCCGTCCTCTCATACTCGCCCAGCACAACATCTTGTTCTATCACAATTAAAGCCCCTGTCTTGACTTTTGCCATCTCGTAAGTGGCCTTCACCAACTCACCCACAACTTTTTCACTAAATCTCTCCTGATCTTTCTGGGAGTCAAATGAAAACAGAGACATGATAAAATTACGCTGCCCAAGCTGTTCCAAGGCACGGCGCAGCTCCGGCTGAAATACAACTGCAATTGCAATTACAGCCACATTGATTGTCTTACCAACAATCCACAAAATGGTATTCATCTGGAACATCGCGCAGACCAAAATGAAAAGCGCAACAACAATAATTCCTTTCAGTAGATTCCAAGCCCTGGTCTTTTTAATCCAAACTAAAATATTATAAAGCAGAAATGAAATAATAATAATTTCCACAATATCGGTTTTGGTGATCTGGGGCATTTCTATCCAGAACAGATATTTGGACGCAAATGAATTTATAAATGCGAACAATTCCTGTATCATAATTTCATTCCTTTCTGATTATTAGTGCCGGTGGTTCCTGTCAATATCAAAATCTTCCTCGAGCTGCCTGCGGCTGACTGTTGTCTTTTTCGGGGTAAAGCGCTTCACTCTCTTATCTTTTCTGGCAAGATAAACTTTGGGAACTGCCTTCACAAAGTAATAATATTCATCATCTTCAAATTGTACCCGCTCAATCCTGGAATAATCCAGATTATAGAAAAAGAATTCGAGAATCAGGCAAACCGCCACGGAAATTGCCGTACCAAGAAGCACCCACAGAATCCTTTCCGGCATCCCCAGCAAAACATATCCTGATAAAAGAATTACCATCTGCACAAGATTACCCACTACCAGGCCTATCCGCCATGCAAAATTTACAGACTGCCTCCGTATGGCATATACCACCAGGGACGTTACAAGAAATGTTGCGATAAACAGATACATCTCTTTATTTCCAACCAGCATCTTTAACGCCGCAGTAAATTTAGCGGTGGCCTCCCCCTCCTCCACAGAGGTAAAATTGACAATGTTGGTTTTTACACCTTCCACATAGAAGTATACCATCGCCCCACTGACCACAGACAAATACGCTGAGGGTCCATGCAGCAGTCCTTCAGAAACCGGCATTACCTGCGGAATCCTGAAGAAGCATAAGACAGGCGTAAGGATAGCTGCGTATCCATGCTTCGGCGCAAATCTCCCATACAGGAAAAATAATAGTATCATCAAACAGAATCCGATTGCACAAACTTCCAGCGACAATGCGGATAAATGCAGTAAAATCAGGGCGCAAGCCGCCACAACCATAATATTGATTGGCAGGAACGTGCAAGCCAATGCCAACAACAGCGCCACCGCCGGCTGATTTAACTGCTCCCTGTATCCCAGCTGAAAATTAATCAGGAAAAACGTTACCACGCCCAGCAGGAACTTCACTCCCGCTGTGACATAAACTTCATACCTCCCATAAAAATTCCGCAGCTTTTCTCTTATCTCCAACAAACCCGTCATGTTCAATCCTCCAAAGGCAGCGACCTTTCCTCCCTCTCCTGAAGTTTCTCTACCTTCTTCATTACAGAATGATACCCCTTAATACTGGCGGCCGCCCTTGAATAACGCCAATTATAAACGCCAAGGGCAATTACCTGATAGACTGCAATAAAGATAATGTATATTACCAGCACAAACGTCCCAAACTCCGTCAAATCCTTGGTTGACAAAATATTTGTGATATTGTCCATATCATACAGTACCCAGCACAAAAGCAGGATGCCAAAGGCAATGCTTGACGTAATAAACGTCTTAATCATGCCAAGCCCCACATAATCTTTCCGATAATACTGTTTTATGGGCATATATTCCTTTCCTTCGCCCTCCTCATAGGATGCCATCTTCGTCATGAGGCGAATACGCTCTTCATTTAACATATCTGCACCACCCATATTATCCAAACAGCAGATAAAACCCTGAAAATTTCTGTTTTCCAAGGTCCTTGCAATCTATCAGGTGTTCTACTGCCAGCATTCTTATTTCTCTAAAAATCTCATGCGGTCCTTTTCCGAACCCTTTTTGGGTTCCTGTACTAATGTCGCAGTCGGCCGCTTCACTGCCCCACTCAAATCACTGATTAGCCCATTTTTACATTTGCTGCAAAACCTTCCCGTGAGAATCTTGGCGCCACAATTCTCACACTCCAGCGTAATCTGGGATTCTTCTGTAAAAGAGAGACGCTCCTCCCTCACCCACTGCCGAATCTGCTTCGTGGAAACATCATTTTCCTCAGAAACCACGCTCATGGGCGCCTTAGGATTCTCACGCAGGAATGTTTTTACCTGCTGGAATTTTTCTTCAAGATCTGTTATGCAGGCAGGACACAATGGTGGCCCCTGCATATAATTGAAAAGTCTTCCACAGCCTTTGCAATTCCTAACTTCCATAGCTTCATTCCTCCTGGTAGCCTCTTCCGATGCTGACGCTCAGGCAGTAGATCTCTCCTGCGCCTGACCGCTTCAACTCTCCTGCCGCTTCATTCATCGTACTTCCTGTTGTATATATATCATCAATAAGTAATATATGTTCTAATTGTACCTTATTTGCCGTAGTTTTAAAAGCCTTTTTCAAATTATTTTTGCGTTCTTCGTCATTTAGCTCCTTCTGTGCCTTGGTATCGCGCACACGGAGCAGCATATTTGTATATACAGGAATCCCCAGCTGCCTGCCAATCTCCCTGGCAATACACTCTGCCTGGTTAAAGCCGCGCCGGCGCAGCCGCTTTTTCGACAGCGGTATGGGGATAAGCGCATCAATCCTGCGCCGTTTCACCCATTCCCCATATACCCGCGCCAGTTCTCTGCCGTAATACTGCGCATATTCCTGTCTGCCATGGTATTTAAAGCGGTAAATCGACTCCTTAACCGCCCCTCGGTAGACCCAGAGCGCTTTCCCCTGGGCAAAATCATACGCATGGTGCGTGCAGTCAAAACAATATTCCTGTCGCTCATCCTCCAAGGGCTTGCCACATTTCTTACAGGCAGGCTCCCTGACATACTCCGGCTTCCCTCTGCAATTATCACAGACAAGTTGCGGCGGCAGAAATATGGAAGAAAGCAATATACCGTCACAAAATGGACACCTCGGCGGAAACAGCAAATATATCAAATGTTTCCAGTAAATCTTCATATAATTTTCTGAAAATATCTCTCTGGCAGCCTATATTTTATCATACACATAACGGTGTTTCCACTAAAATTTTCTAAAGATTTCCTTAAATGCTCAAAAGGAATGCTTTATACTTCCATAATGGGCCGATATATTCAGGCAATATTTCAACTGAATTCTTCCATCAAGTGATTTTTAAGGCCTGTATAACGCTTTCTTTCACTGATATTGCCAATCATCTCCTGAAATGTTCTGTCATTGCCCACCAGTGTCACGCATCTCTTCGCTCGAGTTACCGCAGTATATAGAAGGTTACGGTTCATCAGCATACTAGGGCCTGTAAGCAAGGGAATTACAACCGCCGGGTATTCACTCCCCTGGGACTTATGAATGGTAATAGCATAGGCCAGTTCCAGTTCCTCCAACTGTTTAAATGGATAATCTACAAGCCTGCCCTCCTCAAATTCCACAGTCACAAGCTCTTGGTAATCATCAATGCTGCGGATTTTACCCATATCGCCATTGAACACCCCCATGCCCTTATCAATTGCCAGACCATATTTGCTGCGAATTTCCCATTCCAGCTGGTAGTTATTCTTAATCTGCATGACTTTGTCCCCCTCGCGGAACACCATATCGCCATGCTCCCGCTCTTTCTTGCTGCCATCTTGGGGATTCAGGTACTGCTGCAAGATGTTATTCAACCTTTCCACCCCCAGAAGCCCTTTACGCATAGGGGTCAGCACCTGAATATCAAAAGGCTCCGCCTCCACGAATTTCGGCAGTTTCTGCTGAATCAATTGAATCACCACGCTGATGATCACATTAGCGTCAAACCGTTTGAGGAAAAAGAAATCCATGCTCTTGTTATCCAGTGTCACTTCCTCACCGCGGTTAATCTTATGGGCATTGACAACAATATCACTCTGCGCCGCCTGTCGAAAGATTTTGCTCAGGCGCACGACATGAAACCGTTCAGATTCAATGATATCCCGAAGCACGCTTCCCGGTCCTACACTGGGAAGCTGATTGATGTCTCCTACCAAGATCAGCCGTGTTCCGGCCGCCACCGCCTTCAAAAGGGCATACATAAGGGAAATATCAACCATGGACATCTCATCCACAATAATGACATCCGTCTCCAACGGATTCTGCTCATTGCGTTCAAACCCTTCATTTCCTTCTATGCCGCCGTTCAACTCCAACATTCTATGGATGGTACGCGCCTCAAACCCTGTCGTCTCACTCATACGCTTTGCCGCGCGCCCAGTCGGAGCAGCAAGAAAGATATCCATTCCCTCCATCTCAAAATAACGAATAATTGTGTTAATCGTAGTAGTCTTTCCCGTTCCCGGCCCTCCAGTAATCACCACCAGGCCGTTACGCACAGATTCCTTAACCGCCTCCGCCTGCAGCCCGTCCAAATCCAGGCCGGTGCTCTTCTCAATCGCACGGATACGCGTTTCTATCTCAATTTCCGGTATATCGTAGGAAATGTCAAGCTCTCTCAACATGGATGCTGTGTTCATCTCCATATAGTAAAAGCTTGACGTATAGAGGCAGCGAACGCCCTCCATCTCTTTCACCATCACTTTCCGGTCAATGGCAAGATCCATATAATGTTTCTCTATGTACTGCGCGTCAAGACCCAGCAATTCTTGCGTCCGCTGCGACAAAAGCGCCTGCGGCAGGCACGTGTGCCCTTCCGCCGCCGCCTGATGCAACGTATAGAGAATACCGCTGCGAATGCGAAAATCCGAATCTGTGTGAATTCCAATTCTGGAAGCGATCTCATCTGCAATACGAAAACCCACACCCTGGATATCATCTGCCAGGCGGTATGGGTTCTCTTTTAATATTGTATAAAGTTCCTGTCCGTATGTCTGATAAATTTTCACGGAAAGCGTCTGGGAAATACCATACTGCTGTAGGAAAAGCATTGCCTGACGCAGCTCGCGCTTTTCTTCCACCTGGCTGGCAATCTCCATAGCTTTGCGCTCGCTGATGCCCTTGACCTCAGCAAGTCGTTCCGGCTCCTCCTCCATAATGCGGAAAGTGTCTTCCTTGAATCTGCGGACAATCCTCGAAGCCAAGGCCACACCAATCCCCTTGATAGCGCCGGAACCGAGATACCGCTCAATCGACAAAACGTCCTCCGGGGATTTGACCCCAAAGGACTGCATTTTAAACTGCCTGCCGTAAGAAGGGTGCGTGGTGTATTCGCCTGTCAGCTCTAAAGTCTCTCCTTCGCTGACACCATGGAAAATACCCACACAGGTAATCTCTTCATCCCCGCTCACAAAATTCAATACGGTGTAGCCGTTATCACTATTCTGAAATACGATATGTTCTACATATCCACTTAACGTCTCCACATCCCTATTCCAATCCATAATTGCGCTTCATTTGCTCATAAAGCATCTGCGCAAGTCCAAGCCCTTCGCCCTGTGCGGACTGCTCGGCAAAACTCTGGACCATTTGCTCCTTGTAATAATCCTGCAGCTGTCTGGTAGAAGCAGAAACCTCTTCCGATTCGGGAATCATCTTCTGCATCGCCTTAAACATCTGCTCTGTAAAATACGCCTCAAAATCCTTACAGACATCCATCAGCTCATCTTCTGTAGCCTTGGACAAATCGGATTTCAGAGTATCTTCCAGTTGATTGGTTGTCGCGTTGCTTTTCGTGTTGGTATCATATAAAGCACCCAACCCCTCCATTGTAAGACTCATATTCTAACCCTTCTTTCTGTCAATTACCGCTTAAGCTGATTCGCCTGGCCCAGCATATCATCCGAAGTCTGGATTGCCTTGGAATTCATCTCATACGCCCTCTGTGCCACAATCAGATTTACCATCTCGTCTGCCACCTGTACATTGGAGCCCTCCAGGTAACCCTGGCGGATAGAACTCAGTGCCAATCCCTGGGTGGTCGCCTCGTTCAACGGCTGCCCCGACGCGTCGGTAACGCCAAGCAGGCTGTTAGATAATTTATCAAGCCCTGCCGGATTGTTGAACTGGAACAAGCCAATTGTCTGGTTCAATGCAACATAATTATTCTGGGCGTCCTTATAGCCAAATGCGCCATCCTGGTCAACGACCATTTTGCTGGCATTCACTCCGGCAGGAATCTCGATGGGATTGCCATTCGTGTCAAGCACCGGATAGCCGTTCGCCGTCACCAGCGTAAGATTGCCATTATTGCCAACGCTCAGTTTAAAATCACCATTTCTCGTATAGTATGTATTGCCGTCAGCGCCGCGCACTGCAAAAAAACCGTCTCCATCAATCGCCATCGCCGTATAGCTCTCACTGTCAAGATGCGCACCCTGTACAAAATTAGAGGTAATGGACGCCACTCTGGTTCCCAAACCTACCTGCGCGGAAATCGGCTTCTGTTCTCCATTGGCAGTGGTCGTCCTCGTCTGTAATGTTTGGTACAGCAGGGACTTAAACTCTGCCTTCTCTGTCTTGTAGCCAGTGGTGTTGACATTTGCCAGATTATTTGCAATCGTATCTACCGCTGTCTGTTGTGAAATCATGCCGGACGCTGCCGACCATAAAGATCTCATCATTGTAAAACAACTCCTTTCTGATAATAAGGTATCGGCACGCGCCGCTTCGCGCCACCTGCCATTTCGTCGGAAGGCATTTCATAAATGCTACGCATTTGCCTTCCTCCTATGCCTTGCCCATTGCTACGGCTTTCTCAAGCGTACTGTCTATTGTCTGAATTATTTTCTGGTTACTCTCATATGCGCGGGAAATGTTAATCATCTCCACCATCTCAGAAACTACGTTCACATTGGACATCTCCAACGTACCCTGTTCTATCCTTGCAGTGGAAGCCTGTGCCTGCCCACCCTCCACAAGGTCATACATATTCTCGCCATACTTGGCAAGGAAATTGTAATCTGCAAAATCTACAACACCAATCTGTCCCACCAGCGCATTGTTCTGGTACATGTTCCCATTCTCATCCACGACAAGTTGTGCATTCGGGTCAATTCTTATGTAACCGGCCTGCCCTGGATTGCCTGCCTGAGCTGCCGCTTGGTTCAACACATAGTCGCCGTCTTTCGTCACCAGATACCCCTCTCGGGTTACAGTAAAGGCACCGTCCCTGGTATATTTTACGGATGTCTCCCCAGCCTTATTCGTATAGGAAATCGCGAAAAAGCCGTCTCCGTCAATCGCCATATCGTAAATGTTATCGGTCACGCGGAAAGAACCCTGGCCGTAATCCGTGTAGCACTCCCCTATCTTAACCCCAAGAGAAACATCCCCTATCCCCCTCGGCAGGTTGTACGCTGAACTGTCCTTAATCTTAATCGCCAGCATCTCATCGAAGGACTGGGCAGTTGCCCCCTCCTTCTTAAAGCCGTTGGTGGCTGAGTTGGCAAGATTGTTGGTGAGTACGTCCATGCGGTTCTGCTGATTAATCATACCGGTATAAGCGGTATATAATCCTTTTACCATAATCTCTGCTCCTTTGTCTGCTGATTGTCTGTTACTTTATTCCTCTTTCCTGACTGTCCCAGATAGAGACTCCACATATCTGCCTGTGCCAATCGCTACACAAGTCATGGGCTCTTCGGCCGTCATGGTGTTAATGCCAGTCCTGTCCTCAATTAATTCTTCCAGGCCGCGAAGAAGCGCGCCTCCGCCTGTGAGGATAATCCCGCGGTCTGCAACGTCTGCTGCAAGTTCCGGCGGTGTTTTCTCCAAAACACTGTGGACAGCTTCTACAATCTGAAGCGTGGCCTCGCGCAATGCCTCCTCCGTCTCCTCGGAAGATACGGACACCGTCTTAGGAAGCCCGGTTACCAGATTACGCCCCCGCACATCCATTGTATCATTCTGTGCCAGAGGGAAACAAGTGCCAATCTTAATCTTAATATCCTCTGCGGTTCTCTCACCGATCAGAAGATTATGCTTCTTTCTCATATATCGGACAATTGCCTCATCAAAATCATCCCCTGCGATCTTAATGGAAGTACTTACCACTGTTCCACCCAGGGAGATTACCGCAATATCCGCTGTTCCACCGCCGATATCCACTATCATGTTACCACAGGGCTTCGCAATGTCCACACCTGCTCCGATTGCTGCTGCAATAGGCTCTTCTATAATCGAAACCTCACGTGCCCCTGCCTGATAAGTGGCGTCCTCAACAGCCTTCTTCTCTACTTCGGTAACGCCGCTGGGCACACACACGCTAATTCGGGGCTTGCGGAAACTTTTCTTGCCGAGAGCTTTCTGAATAAAGTACCTTAACATTTTTTCGGTCACTGTGTAGTCAGAAATAACCCCTTGGCGCAAAGGTCTTACCGCAACAATATTTCCAGGCGTCCTTCCCAGCATCAGTCTTGCCTCTTCACCGATGGCTTTAATCTTATTCGTATCTCTGTCAAAAGCCACCACGGAAGGCTCCTTTAAAACAACGCCTTTACCTTTTATATATACGAGGATGCTTGCTGTTCCCAAATCGATTCCAATATCTGTCGACATTTTGTTTGTCCCCTTTCGTTTCTCTATCTGAATATCGCTGAACGTAATAACTTTATTTTTCCATACATATTTACATTATATACAATCAGAAGTAATTTTCAAAGTGTTTTTTTCAAAATATACAAAAAACTTCCATAATTAACCATTTCCATGGAATCCCTTAGGGAAGTTTATATATTTTTTATATTCTTTTGAAAATATTTTTTATTTTTTCACATAGTAGTCACATTCTCAGGTTATACTAGTACCTGTACTAGCTAACAAGCTAATATAATTTTTCATAACTCATGCTTCCCGGATTCTCAGGAATCCGGGAGGTACTCCCCGAATCCTTTGCTGTGCGGACTTGTCCGCACAGTTTTTTTGTTCTAAAACAAAGCTGACAAGTCCACTGGGGCTCCCCTAACTCCTCACTCATGAGGAACTTGTCCGCTTCAAGCCCATTCTTCACTCCCCCTGTACGGTCGTGGAATCTCCTTTCCTGGCCTGTTCTATGACTGCCGGAACCAGCTTCTTGAAATTGTCTCCTGACTCCGTTGCCCCAACGATAGCATCCACCTGAGTATCTTTCTGCCCTTTAATAAGCTGTCTGACATACTCCCTGGTATACTGGTTGGGATAACTCCCGCATACAGTACCCATATTGCGCATGTATTCGTTATCCCACGCCTTAATAAAACCACTGGCATCTTTCGCGTTAAACTCTGCCGACACAATCGTGTCATCCTTTACCTGTATACAAATATACTCTTTCCATCCATAGGAAAACTCCGCCATCTCCGCCGTATAATATCCATCTTTCATTTTATTTCCGCATCCTGTCAGCATCATACCAGAAAGGAGAATAAGCGCCAGCGCTTTTATTGCATGGCTGCCGCCGAACTTCCCTCTGCCACTGGCTTGAGACCATTTCATTCCTTTTAATTTCATAAAAGATTGCCTCCTTTCAACTTCACCGCCGCTACCACTTCTCCCAATTCTTCCGCCTGGGTCAGAGACAATGCCGCCGTTTCGTCCGTCTCCTGCGCAAGCTGCCGGTTCGTATTGGCAATTTCTAAAACTTTATCCGCTTCCTCCGTCACCATAGCAACGGCTTCCTTCTGCTGTTCTACCACTTCCGCCATGCTGTTGGAAATACCGGTAAACTTCTCGGTTGCCTGATAGATTTCCCGGAAAGATTCTGCCGTGGCGTCCGCCGTCTTCAGACCCTTTTCTATGGATATATTTGCCTGCCCGATAATGTTTCCCGTCTGTTTCAAAGCGTTGGCCGTCTGTTCTGAAAGGACACCTATCTGCTGTGCCACCACCGCAAATCCTTTGCCGGATTCGCCGGCGCGCGCTGCCTCTATAGACGCATTGAGTGCAAGCAGGCTGGTCTGAGAAGAAATCTCTTCGATTAACTGGCTGATTTTAATAATCTCCTGCATATTCTCGTAGATATCATGCATGGTGGCCAGCATATCGTTCATCTGCTCCTGTCCCTGATCCACCTTATCCTGCGCTCCACCCGCACACTGTTTGACCTGCGCAGCGTTTTCGGTAATATGCCCAATCTGATCTATAATCCGCTGTATACTGCCGATCAAGCGTTCCAGGGCTACTTCCTGCTCTACAGAGCCGTCATATAGCCGTTTAGCGTAACCCGACACCTCGGAAGAATTCTCATTTACCGCCAGAGAGGAACGATTAATCCTGTGCATCGTTTCATTGAGAGATTCCGTGATGGAATCTAATGCTTCCCGGATAGCTACGAAATCCCCGCTGAAAGAATCTGGCACTTCCTTAGAATAATCTCCCTCCGATAAATACCCCAAGGAAGACTTAATATCATTGATATAATGATCCATACTTGTAATCGTTTTAGCAAGAGCACTGGTAAGAACCTGCGCTTCTTCATTCGTTTCAGCCAGCACAACTTCATCCTTAAGGTTTCCCTCAGACAAAGAGGTTAGCCTGCCTGTGGCCAGGGACAGGGAACCTGAAATGCTGTCCGCCATCCTGACAATCACATACCGCGCCGCAAGCAACAGAAATACGGCAAGGATAATACAGACAAACACGGAGAAAAACAACGTCGCCTGAAATTCTCTCCTTGGCGCATCTATCACGAGCGTCCAGTTCGTTCCCGGCACCGGGGCATAAGCCACGTAATGGCTTACACCATGCAGGTATGTGGATTCAGACCCCGTCTGAAAATTAAGCATATTATCAAAAATCTTTTTATTCCTTTTCGCATTAAAAAGCTCATAAACGTTCTCATGCTTTTGCATACTTTCTTGGTCTTTGTCAGCGATAATTGTTCCCTCTTCGTTAATTATGTAAGAATCGCCTGTTACGCCTATGTTGATATTCGTCAGCACATCATTCAGTAAGTCGTACTTATAGCTGCCCACCAAGTAGGAAACAATTTCTCCTTCCCTGCTCATGGGGAGCGCAACGCACAACTGCCAAATATCATTTTCGTAATAGGGCTCATCTATAACAATATTTTGCGTCTGTTGCAAATATGTATAATATTTCTTATCAGCAATGCTGTCCGGGGCTTCTTCGTCCCCATACAGCTTCTTTCCTGACAGATCATATCCTCCAAGCCACACAAATTCAATGCGGGTCTCACGCTCATCCAAGATATCCTGTTTCTCCTGGACAGAACTTCCTTCTTCCCCCAAGGCCTGCTCCTGAGATAAATTTGCCATACGGTCCGTCAACAAATGCAGGTTTGCCCCTACATTCTGGGATGAAGTCCTGGCTATCAGCTGAAGGTCCTCTAACAAGATTTTGTCTGTTGAAATAAAACTGCTGGCTATCATGATAATTGTAAGAAGCGCCCCCAAAATAATAGCAACCGACATCACATAAAATTCAATCGTCTGCTTTATCGACCGTTTCTTTTTCATCGCTAATATTTCCTTTCTATGCTTTGTGTCTTATATTTAAATATGCTTTTACAATACACGGAATTTGGACTCCCCGCTTCTTTGCCGAGTCCCCTCCCCAAGCCATATTAT
The DNA here is from genome assembly GCA_910589635.1 of uncultured Lachnospiraceae bacterium. GTDB lineage: Bacteria > Bacillota > Clostridia > Lachnospirales > Lachnospiraceae > Petralouisia. The sequence goes on from CAJUTD010000001.1 coordinate 127,541, forward strand.
AACAACTTTCCAACAGATTTCCAGATGATTGTTCAAACATCTATATATTCTACAATTATACAAGACAAAAGTGTTCACATCACGTAATGTTATGAACACTTTGCACAAAAAATACCTTAACACTATTTAGAAAGATATTTGCTCACATATTGCCCAGTATAGGAACCTTCCGTCTTTGCCACCTCTTCCGGCGTACCCTTGGCAATCACCGTTCCTCCGCCGTCTCCGCCTTCCGGCCCCATGTCGATAATGTAGTCCGCTGTCTTGATGACGTCGAGGTTATGCTCAATTACCACAACGGTATTTCCTCCCTCGGCAAGACGCTGCAAAATTTCTGTCAATTTATGCACGTCGGCAAAATGCAGCCCCGTTGTGGGCTCATCCAAAATATAAATAGTCTTGCCTGTACTGCGCCGGCTGAGTTCTGTGGCAAGCTTAATGCGCTGCGCCTCCCCACCGGACAACGTTGTCGAAGGCTGTCCCAGCTTAATATAGGAAAGCCCAACGTCGTACAAGGTCTCAATCTTCCTGCGGATAGAAGGAACATTCTCAAAAAATGTCAACGCTTCCTCCACCGTCATGTCCAGCACATCATAAATGTTCTTGCCCTTGTATTTCACTTCCAAGGTCTCACGGTTATAACGCTTGCCGCCGCAGACCTCGCAAGGCACATAGACGTCCGGCAGGAAATGCATTTCAATCTTCAAAATACCGTCGCCGGAACACGCCTCACACCTGCCACCTTTGACATTGAAGCTGAAACGCCCCTTCGCATAGCCTTTCGCCTTGGCGTCCGGCGTCGCTGCAAATAAATCGCGAATCTGGTCGAACACACCGGTATACGTTGCCGGATTAGAGCGCGGTGTTCGGCCAATCGGAGACTGGTCGATATCAATCACCTTGTCTAACTGCTCAATTCCCTCAATGCTTTTATGTTTTCCGGGTATCACCCGGGCGCGGTTCAAATCACGCGCAAGACGCTTATATAAAATCTCATTGGTAAGCGAGGATTTCCCGGAACCGGATACTCCGGTGATGCATGTCATCACTCCCAGCGGAATCTCCACATTGATATTTTGCAGGTTGTTCTCCTGCGCGCCTTTAATTTTGAGAAATCCTGTCGGTTTTCTTCTCGTCTCCGGCACCGGAATCTGAACCTTGCCGCTTAGATACGCGCCGGTTACAGATTCAGGGTTCTTCATGATGTCCTTTGCTGTTCCCTGTGCCACAAGTTTTCCGCCGTGCTCCCCAGCGCCCGGCCCAATATCCACGATGTGGTCTGCCGCCAGCATCGTATCTTCATCGTGCTCCACCACAATTAAAGTGTTCCCCAGCTCTTTTAAATTTTTCAGTGTATTCAGCAGCTTGTCATTGTCCCGCTGGTGCAGGCCGATGCTCGGTTCATCCAAAATATAGGCGACGCTGACGAGCCCGGAGCCAATCTGCGTCGCAAGGCGGATGCGCTGCGCCTCCCCACCGGACAAACTGCCGGTCGCACGTGACAGCGTCAAATAATCAAGCCCTACATCCACCAGAAATCCTACGCGCGCCTTAATTTCTTTCAATACCTGAGCGCCTATGAGCTGCTGTTGTTTCGTTAGTTCCATGCCTGTCAAAAATTCCTGGAGCTTGCGGATAGACATGGATGTAACCTCATAAATATTTTTCCCGGCAATTGTCACTGCAAGGGCCTCGCGTTTCAGACGCTGTCCGCCGCATGTTTTACAGGGCGTCACACGCATAAACTGCTCATATTCCTGTTTCATGGTGTCGGAGCCTGTTTCCCGATAACGCCGCTGGACATTTTTTACAAGTCCTTCAAACGCCACATCATAGACGCCCTCTCCACGCTGTCCCTTGTAGTGAACCTTTAGTTCCTTTCCACCGGTGCCATTGATTATAATATTCTGTATCTTTGCCGGAAGCTCCTCGTAGGGCGTCTGCAAATCAAACTTATATTCTTCGGCGAGCGCCGTGAGAATGGCGTTGGTAAAGCTGCCTTTGTCAGTGCTTGACTGCCATCCCATCACCTGGATAGCTCCCCCGGCGAGGCTTAACGATTTATCGGGAATCATCAGATCCACGTCAAATTCCATCTTATATCCCAACCCAAAACAGTCCGGGCAGGCGCCAAACGGATTGTTGAAAGAAAAACTCCTGGGCTCTATCTCATCCACGCTGATGCCACAGTCCGGGCAGGAAAAACTCTGCGAAAAATTAATCGGTTCTCCGCCAATGACATCCACCGTCATCAAGCCCTCGGCAAGCTCTAATACATTCTCCACGGAATCGGTGAGGCGCTTTTCAATCCCAGGCTTCACGACAAGGCGGTCTACCACAATCTCAATATTATGTTTGATATTCTTGTCCAGCGAAATCTCTTCTGAGAGGTCATAGATATTTCCATCTACCTGCACACGCACATAACCGCTACGCTTGGCCTGCTCAAATAATTTCTGGTGCATACCTTTACGACCGCGCACCACCGGCGCCAAAAGTTGAATTTTCGTGCCCTCCGGCAGAGACTGAATCTGATCTACCATCTGGTCTACCGATTGCTTCTTAATTTCCTTGCCGCAGTTGGGACAATGCGGAATACCAATTCTGGCATAAAGCAAACGGAAATAATCATATATTTCCGTAACAGTTCCTACCGTTGAACGCGGGTTACGGTTCGTTGATTTCTGGTCGATAGAAATCGCTGGAGAAAGCCCTTCAATTTTCTCTACATCCGGCTTCTCCATCTGCCCCAGGAACTGCCTCGCATAAGATGACAATGATTCCATATATCTGCGCTGTCCCTCTGCATATATAGTGTCAAAGGCAAGAGAGGACTTGCCCGAGCCACTTAAGCCTGTCAGTACCACAAATTCATTTCTCGGAATATCAACATCGAGATTTTTCAGGTTATGCTCGTTCGCTCCTCTAATTTTGATATATTTTCTTTCCGCTTTTGCCATAATATGATAACTCCTTTTTTATAAAATCAGGTAAATTTTTATTTCTTTGGCTATTCTCAGGGACCTAAGGCATCCTCCCACTTCCTTTTTCTTCTTTGCCTGCTCCCAGAGACCTAAGGCATCCTCCCACTTCCTTTTTCTTCTTTGCCTGCTCCCAGAGACCTAAGGCATCCTCCCAGCTACGCTGGGTCCCTCCTTAGGTCAAATCCCTCCTTAGGTCAAATCCCTCAAATTCTTTTTGAGTTCTATCATCTTATCACGCAGCTCTGCCGCTGCCTCGAAGTTGAGCTCTGCCGCTGCCGCCTGCATCTTCTTTTGGATTTCGCCAATCAGCTTTTCCAGTTCTTTCTTGCTCATAGATTCTGGATCTTTCTCGAAACGGTACTCTTCCTTCGCTACCTTTTTGGAAATGCTGATGAGCTCTCGGACAGACTTCTGGATTGTCTTAGGCGTGATTCCATGCTCTTTATTGTATGCTTCCTGTTTACTCCGCCTACGGTTCGTCTCGTCAATTGCCACCCGCATGGAATCTGTAATATTATCCGCATACATAATTACATGCCCCTCCGAATTGCGGGCTGCACGCCCAATCGTCTGAATTAATGAAGTCTCTGAACGCAGGAAGCCTTCTTTGTCGGCATCGAGGATTGCCACAAGTGTAATCTCCGGTATATCCAAGCCCTCACGCAACAGGTTAATTCCCACCAACACGTCAAAGACGTCCAGACGCAAATCCCGGATAATCTCCGCACGCTCTAATGTGTCTATATCAGAATGGAGATATTTCACACGGATACCCACCTCGCGCATGTAATCCGTCAAGTCCTCCGCCATCCGCTTGGTAAGCGTAGTTATCAGAACTTTATTCTTCGCTGCAATCTCCTTATTGACCTCCCCGATAAGATCGTCAATTTGCCCTTCTACCGGACGCACATCTACTTCGGGGTCTAAGAGCCCAGTCGGGCGGATAATCTGCTCTGCCCGCAACAGCTCGTGCTCCTTCTCATAGACGTTAGGGGTGGCCGACACAAACAGCATCTGGTCTATTTTACTTTCAAATTCTCCGAAATTCAAGGGACGGTTATCCTTTGCCGAGGGCAGGCGGAATCCATAATCAACCAGCGTAGTTTTGCGCGACTGGTCGCCCGCATACATGCCCCGCACCTGTGGAATCGTAATGTGGGACTCGTCTACAATAATCAAAAATTCATCTGGAAAATAATCAATCAACGTGTGGGGCGGTTCTCCGGGCTTTAACCCTGCCAAATAGCGGGAATAATTCTCAATACCGCTGCAAAATCCGGTCTCTTTGAGCATCTCGATATCAAAGTTGGTACGCTCAGCAATCCGCTGCGCTTCTAACAGCTTGTCCTCACCTTTAAAATATTTGACACGCTCCGTCATCTCCAGCTCAATCTCTGCCGCCGCCTGGCGTATCTTCTCCGGGGCGACTACATAATGGGAGGCTGGAAATATCGCAATATGCTCTAATTGGCTCTTAATCTCTCCTGTCAACACATCAATCTCTGTAATTCTGTCCACTTCATCCCCAAAAAATTCTACACGGAATGCAGTATCCCCAAAGTTTGCCGGAAAAATTTCTACTACATCTCCTCTTACCCGGAAAGTTCCTCTCTGGAAATCCATATCATTCCTATTGTACTGAATGTCAATTAATTTGCGTATAACATCATCTCTGTCTTTCTCCATCCCTGGGCGCAAAGACAGCATCATGTTCTTGTAATCTATGGGACTTCCCAAACCATAAATACAGGACACACTGGAAATGATAATGACATCCTGACGCTCTGCAAGAGCCGCCGTTGCTGATAAGCGCAGCTTATCAATCTCATCATTAATCGAGGAATCCTTGGCGATATATGTGTCAGTAGATGGCACATAGGCTTCGGGTTGGTAGTAATCGTAGTAGGAGACGAAATATTCCACTGCGTTATCAGGGAACATCTCCTTGAATTCTCCGTACAACTGAGCAGCAAGCGTTTTATTATGTGCTATAACGAGAGTAGGTTTCTGTAATTCTTGAATGACATTTGCCATCGTAAATGTCTTGCCCGATCCCGTAACCCCTAGTAAAGTCTGGAATTGATTGCCCTCCTGAAAGCCTTTCACCAGCTCTGCGATTGCCTGCGGCTGGTCTCCCGTGGGTTTGTAGGGAGCGTTTAATTTGAAAGCATGTCCGCTCTGCGGGCTGCTTTCATGAGCAAGTAGCTGACCTTTGTCAGCGAATTGCGAATTTCCTTTTTTCTCTGGCATATGAAAACCTCCAATTTGTGACCGGCACTCGAAAACAAGTTTTCTCGTTGTCGCGACGTCTCCACTTCGTTTCGGTCCGTTCTAAACAAGTGCCGCCGGCACTTAGAACCGTCAAATGCTCCTGCAAGCAGGGCATTTTCCTCATTGTTACCGCGCAAAAAGTTCGCCTATTCGCCCGAAATTCGTGTAATTCAATTTTCGATTCGTGTAAAACAGGCTTGCAAAGCTGGCGAATAAGCGTTAAAATAGCAATTACACGAAT
>CAJUTD010000002.1:0-110786 GCA_910589635.1 uncultured Lachnospiraceae bacterium
CAGGTGGCGAAGCAGGCAGTAGCAGAAGCGCCCGATATCAGGGAAGACAGAGTAATTCAGGTGAGGAACCGTATGGCATCCGGTAATTATAAGGTGGATAATGGAGACTTTGCAGCGAAATTACTTGAAAAATACGAAGCGTACTGCTAGAAATGAGGTTTTTGCGTGGCGAGCTTAATGGAAGATTTTATGAGTATATTGGAAGAAGAGAATGGGGGATATCAACGTCTGACTGAACTGTCGAAGAAGAAAACGCAGATTATCATAGACGGTGATATTCCTGCTCTTGAGGCAATTACAGATCAGGAGCAGGAAATTACCAGCCGCCTGAAGAATTTGGAAAATAAAAGAAATGAAGTTGTAAATGACATGTCTATCGTACTTAGTAAACGTGCAGAGGATTTGACGGTTACTAATATGATAGCATTTTTAAATAAACAGCCGCAGGAACAGAGCAAGCTCATAGACCTGCGCGACAGGCTGAGGGAGACATTGGAGAAGATGGCAGAGGTCAATTCTCAAAATGAAATGCTCTTACAGCACGCCATGGAGATGGCGGAATTTGATTTGACATTGTTCCGCAGCATGAGGCAGGCGCCAACGACTGCGAATTATGATAACCGGGCGAATAACACCGGCGATTTGTTGGGGAACAGCGGTTTTGACGCCAAACAGTAAAGAGAATCAGTGATGATATCTCTTGGCACTCGGCAGTAAGTAGAGAAGGGAATCTCTTAGCACCCGGTAGAGAGAGAAGGGAATCTCCTGGTGTACATAGATTGGTCTGAATATCCATAGATCAGTACACCGGTAACCGGTAATAAAGGAGAATAGAAATATGGCAAATGGAATGGGAAGCCTTTATATCGGGGCATCCGGCTTACAGAACAGTCAGAATGCATTGAACACAACGGCAAATAACCTTGCCAATGTGGAGACAAAAGGTTATGTCAGGCAGCAAGTACTGTTTGAGGACAGGGATTATGTAACGTTTGACAGAAAGGCGGCAATCAGCGACCAGCAGGCAGGGCTTGGTGTGAACATTGCAGATGTGGTACATACGAGGAATGCCTTTCTGGATCAGTATTACCGTACGGAGAACGGCAGGCAGAATTTCTACGAGGCGTGTGCGGAATCCTCAAGGGAAGTGGAGAATCAGTTTCAGGAGTTAGAAGGCGAACAGTTCCAGACGGCGCTCCAGGAGTTCTGGGAATCTTTTGCAGAATTTTCCAAAGCGCCGGAAGAGGGAATTTACCAGACCTTAGTTATCCAGAAAGCGACTTTGTTTTTAGACAGGGCGCAGAAGGTGCAGGAGAATCTCAAGACTTATCAGAAGAACCTCAACTATAAGATCAATAAAAATATTGACAGAATCAATGAGATCGGCACGAAAATCCGTGATTTGAACAAGGAGATTCTCAGGATTGAGTCCGGCGGCGTGGAGACAGCAATGACTTTGCGTGATGAGCGTGATAATCTGCTTGATGAATTGTCAGGGCTTGCAAAAGTTGACTTTAAAGAGCGTGCAGACGGAACCGTAAGGGTTAAGCTGGAGAATGTAGAATTTGTAGATGAGATTCATGTTTATGAGGTAAGGGGATATACAGACCCGGTAACCGGGTTTATAACTCCATATTGGCCACAGTTGTCGGACACCGGCAGAGGCCAGTATACCTATATGTTTGATTATAAGAGCGGAGATATTGCCGCAGAATTGAATACAGATATCGGGGCGCTCAAGGGACTTATCGTTTCCAGGGGCGACAGGCCGGCGGATTACCGCGATATTACCGGTATGGACCAGCAGAAATATGAGGACACTACAGGTATGTCAGTAGTAATGACTGCACAGGCAGAGTTAGATCAGCTTATCCATGAAGTTGTGACCTCCATTAATGATCTGTTCAGTCCGTTGACTACTGCAAGCTTCACGGCGGCAGACGGCACTGTATACCGCAATGTCAAGGTATGGGATGAGGAAAATGGTTCTGTGGGCACGGATGGGCAAAAGCCCGGACGCGAGCTTTTCACCAGGCGTGGATGCGACCGTTATAACAAAGTGACAGCCAATGACGGTACTGTATATTATGTGTATAATGAGGAAGATTTGAAAGATACGGCCAAGATGTATACGACCGGCGGTATCACAATCAATGAAGATTTGTTACAGTTAGAAAATGCACTTCCACATCTTAAGAAAAATGGTGAACCGGACAGGGCGATGGCCCAGGCGTTAGTGGCATTGTGGGATCAGAAAAGACAGACGATCAATCCCAGCAATACAGATCCTTGTACTTTTAAGGAATATTACCGCAGGATGATTCAGGATATCGGAACATCTGGCAATGTCTATGAGGGATTGTCAGCCGGGCTTACCAAAGAGGTTGAGAGTATTGAGAACAGCCGCCAGCAGGTAATCGGCGTTTCCTCAGACGAGGAGTTGCAGAACATGATTAAGTACCAGAATGCTTACAATGCGGCCAGCAGGTTTATCAATGTGATTTCCGAGATGCTGGAACATATTGTAACCAGATTGTAGGACAATAGATATAAATATTGCAGGGCATCAAGAGCAAAGCATGGCACGGCTGCATTGCAGCGGGAACTTGGCAGGAGGTAAAATATGGCATCAACATTTTTTGGGTTGACGATTGCCGGCTCCGCACTGAATTCTTTTCAGGCGGCAGTGAACACAACGGCAAATAACATTGCAAATGTGAATACAAAGGGATATACAAGACAGCAGGCACTCCGCATTGCGGCGGAGGCTTTGAGGGTGAACGAACGTTACGGTATGGCGGGCAGCGGCGTCACTACAACAGAGATTACACAGACGCGTGATTTTTACTATGATGTGAAATATTGGGAGAACAGCGCCAAGCTGGGGCTGTTTGAAGCGAAATTATATTATGCGCAGCAGGTTGAGGATTTTCTTCTCAACGATGACACTGTGAAAGGTTTCGTGGACATTTTGGGAGAAATGTTCAATGCTTTGGACGACGTTAAGGATAAACCGGAAGACAGGGACGCCAGACAGTCGTTTATCAGTAAATCACAGAATTTGGCAAACTTCTTTTCAAGCATGAATGTTGGTTTAACACGGCTTCAGGAGGACTGCAACCAGGAAATTTGTACGCAGGTAGACCAGATCAACGGCATTGCACAGAAGATTGCGTTGCTTAACAAGCAGATTAATGTTATCGAGCTCCAAGGCGTCAATGCCAACGAGCTTCGCGACCAGAGAGCGCTTCTGGTCGATGAACTGTCGGATTTGGTTGAGGTGGACGTCAGGGAGACGGATGTGATAGACCCACAATATCCGAATGTCCGCACCGGAGCCACGAATTTTCTCTTGAAAATCAATGGACAGACGCTGGTAGATACGTTTGACTATAATCAGTTGACATATGTGGCGCGCGAGAAGAAGGTCAATCAGAGTGATGCAGACGGTTTATACGACCTTTACTGGGAGGGAGACAATATTCCGTTTAGCGTGACAGGCAAAGGATGTACCGGAAGGCTCAAAGGCCTGTTTGATATGCGCGATGGCAATAACGACGAAGGGTTCAGCGGAATCGTAGAATCTGTGAGGGCAGGCGCAACAGGAGATATTGTAAGGATTAAGAATCCGAGTATTACTGACATTAACAACATGACGATGATGGATGACGGTATTATTACACTCAATAACAAAGATTACCGTTATTCTGGATTTACTTATGATGCTGAGACAAAGACGTATGAGTTCCACTTGAAACGCACGCTTTCCGTGGACGAAAGAGAGGATTTAAACAACCGTACGGCAGCTATCGGCGAGAGTATTGACGCGATGGGCGTTCCCTACTACCAGGCACAGTGCAACAGCTTCCTGCGCGAGTTTGCTAAACAGCTCAATAACCTGCAAAGGTCGGGCGTAGATTTGGACGGAGTGGATGCCGGTTCTTTCTTCGTAGCAGGCAACGCGGCGGACGGCAGCGAATATGATTTTTCTGATTACGACGCCAGTGGCAGTATGAGTACTTTTAAGAACGATTACTATAAATTGACGACGTCCAATGTCAAGGTAGCGACGGAAGTTATGAAGAACCCAGATAGGCTGGCGACTATAACGAAGGATGATTACGCGAACGGCGTGGCGAACCAGGAATTGGTAGAGGAGATGAAGAAACTTTATTCCGAAGTTAAAATGTTCCGCGGCGGCGGCGCCAATGAATTCCTCAAGTGTTTGATTACCGATAATTCTGTGGATACGCAGAAGGCGGAGACTTTGTATAAAAATTTCAGTAATATTTCCGAGACGATTATACAGAAGAGGATGTCCATCTCAGCAGTAGATGAAGATGAAGAAGGTCTTGATATGCTTCGGTTCCAGAATGCTTATAATCTGGCTTCCAAGATGGTGCAGACCCTGACAGAGATGTATGACAGACTGATTCTGGAGACCGGTGTATAAGGAGGTTCTTAAATGAGAGTTACGAATAGTATGATCAGCAGAAACAGCATGACGAATATGAATGGCAACAAGGTAAACGTTGACAAGCTGAATAACCAGATGACATCACAGAAGAAAATTTCCAGGCCGTCCGAGGATCCCGTAATTGCCATCCGGGCGCTACGCCTTAGAAGTAATTTGAACGAATTGAACCAGTATTACGAGCGAAACATCCCGGACGCCAGGTCATGGATGGAAGTAACCGAGGGAGCGCTCAACAATATGCAGACAATTTTAGGCAATATTTATAAAGAGTGCAATAATGGAGCGACTGATACGCTGACACAGGAGGATCGCAATGCCATTCTCAAAAATCTCCGTTCTATGAGGGAGCAGGTATATCACGAGGGGAATGCAGATTATGCCGGAAGGTATGTGTTTACTGGTTATAAGACGAACAAACCGCTTACATTTTCAGACAATGAAAAAGATACGGCCTATGAAATTACAGAGAAGATTTCTTTTGAGGATATTGAGGAGAAACGTTACTACAGTGATGAAGTGGTAGTGCCGAACACGCTTGCGGATGTGCAGGCAGGCGTTGATTTGGCGGATATGCCCAAGGAGCATATCAATAAGAGCATCCGCCTGTCCTATGAGGCGACGGAAGAGCTGGATACCAAAAACCTCAAATATTATAACGAAGCTGCCGGCCGTTGGGAAGAGCTGGGAGAGATGATTATTGACGGTGACTATGTTGATGTCAAGTCAGATTTGTCTTATGATGACTGGGAAGCAATGGATTTTGCAGTCGGTGATAACCAGGTGCTCTTTTTTAAAGAGACCGGAGAACTCGTTTTGGGTGATAAAGTTGCCGCCCAGATGGCGAGCCAGAAGACGGAACTTACCGTTACCTATTCCAAAAAAGGCTTTGATAAAGGAGAACTTCGCCCTGAGCATTACTTTGACTGTAAAGACATCACAGATCCGGATCCGAAGAATCATATCGAATACACGAAAGAGAACCAGGAAATTAAATACACAGTTGCATTTGGACAGGAGCTTACGGTCAACACACAGGCGAGCGACGTGTTTGACGCATCCATCGGCAGGGATATAGATGAACTTACAAATGCCGTCCAGGCGGCAATTGCAGCTCATGATAAAATTACAAAATTGGAAGATATGAAGAAACAGGAGCAGTACTCAGATCCGTTGTCTCAGGCAGGAATTGCAGAGTGGATCGAGGCGGCGGAGAAAGAGGCTGCATATGCGGACGATTATATGCAAAAACTGTATTCCAGGGGCATCGGCAAGTTCCAGAACTACAAAGACAAAGTGACTCTGGCGAGGACGGACCTTGGCAGCCGTGAGAATAGATTGGATTTGACTGAGAACAGGATGTCCGACCAGCAGACAACATTTGAGACGCTCAAGTCCAGGAATGAGGACATGGAATTGTCCGACATTATCATTGAGTACACGGCCGCATATAATGCCTACCAGGCGTCTTTACAGGCTTCGGCAAAGGCAAACGGACAGACATTATTGAATTACCTGTAACAATTAGTGGCAGTTACCCTGAATAGCGAGGAGTAAAAAATGCAGTTAAATACGAGATTATTTGGAGAAATTGAAATTGAAGAAGAGAAGATTATCTTCTTTGAAAAGGGAATTATTGGTTTTCCGCATTGCCAGAGGTTTACATTAATCTATGACGAGACAGACGATGGGAAGCGCAAGAACATCTCATGGCTCCAGTCCATTGAAGAGCCGGGGTTTGCGCTTCCGGTTATGGATCCTTTGATTGTGAAAGCAGATTACGATCCCCAGGTAGAGCATGACCTGCTCAAAGGACTTGGGACCCTGACGGAGGAGAATCTTTATGTCCTGGTAACGGTGACGGTGCCCACGGACATTAAGAAGCTCAGTGTAAATCTGAAAGCTCCTATTATCATCAATGTTGCGGAGCGCAAAGCAGAGCAGCTCATTGTGGAAGATAATTTCCCAGTGAAATACCCCATTTATGACATATTGCAGGACAGAAAAGAAAAGGCGGGTGAATAGGATGCTGGCGTTGACCAGAAAAAAGGGAGAATCCATTGTTGTTAATAATGATATAGAAATCAGTATTTTGGATATTCGAGGAGAACAGGTCAAAGTCGGAATCAGCGCGCCTAAGGATGTGCCGGTATACCGCAAGGAAGTATATCTCCAGATCCAGAAAGAGAATGAAGCCGCAGTCAGCTTAGACAGTGTGAATGCGCTGAAAAATATTCTTTAGAGCGTAAACATTTATCAAAAAATACCGATAATCATTATAAGATAAAGGATTTTATAGAGAAGGGACAGTTGGAGGCTGCCAGTCCATCTGTCTTCGATATCACATGGAGGTGATGAAAATGGCAATGGAAGCATTGAAATCTGCGGGGATTAAGGCATATCAGGGAAGTAGCCCCAAGCCTGCAGTACAGACAGTTGAGACGGCGGTACAGCCGCAGGCTTCCGCAACGGTGAAGGCTATCAAGACGACGGAAAAGGCCGTTGATGTGGTAGAGGTGAAGCCCGATAGGAAAGCGGAGGCGAAGCCGGATAGAAGAGCCGCTAAAGTTATGGCGGGCAGGGGGAACACCGGCAGGGTACAGGAGATGCCCAGAGGAAAAGCAGCGGAGCCGGTTGTTTCGGATAATACGGAAACAGCGGATAGTACGGCTGCCAATGAGAAGCTGAAACGCGCAGTGGAAGAGATTAACAAGAAAGCTGCCAATTCAGAAGCAGTATTTGGAGTCCATGATTCTACAAACCGTGTGACAATTAAGATTGTAGATAAGGAAACGAAGGAAATATTGAAGGAATATCCGCCGGAGAAGACGCTTGACATGATTGCGAAGGTGTGGGAACTGGCTGGGTTGTTAGTGGATGAAAAGGGATAGGAGGAATTATTATGGCAATTAGAGTATCAGGTCTTGCGTCCGGACTGGACACCGATTCCATTGTTCAGGAGTTGGTTTCTGCTTACAGTAAGAAGAAGGATAAGCATGTAAAGGCGCAGACTAAATTAGAATGGAAGATGGATGCCTGGAAAGAGCTGAATAAGAAGGTGAAAAAGCTTTATTCAAGACTGGGCAACATGAAGCTGAGTACTTACTATAACAAGAAGACGACTACAATCTCAGACAGCACGAAGGCGACAATTTCAGCCAGCAACAGTGCGATGAATGGGACGCAGACATTGAAGATTAATGAGGTGGCGTCCACTGGTTATCTCACCGGCGGCAAGATGAAGGATGGTACTACAGGCAGTACAACTTTAGGAGAACTTGGGCTTGCAGACGGCGACAAGGGAAGCGTGGCAGTTAAGACCAAGAAAGGCACGGTCAACATTGATATCAGCTCAGACATGAAAGTATCGCAGTTTGTCAATAAGCTCAAAGACGCCGGAGTGTCCGCCAATTATGATTCTACTTATAACCGTATTTACATCACGGCAAAGGACAGCGGCGTGGAGAACGATTTCGCTTTGACGGCTACAGACGCAAACGGCCTCAAGGCGCTTAAGGGATTAGGGCTTTACGTTAATTCCCCGGCCAACCAGGAAGCATATAAGCAATGGGATAAGTACGGCGTGGATAAGGATGGCAACCCGACGACAGATCCCGCGAAGCTGAAAGAAAATTTCGAGTATATTTTAAATACAATTGACAAGTATCAGGGCGAGGGCGCAGGCAGCATAAAGGAATTGCAGGACAAGAACGCCGATTTGAAGACTGATATGACAAATCTCCAGGCAGACCGCAATTATGCAGTTGCGTTTATGTCCCTCAAGGGAGCGCTTGCTACCAAGGGTATTGACGGTAATGAGAAGCTCTCTGCCTCAGAGCAGACTGAGATGGAGGCGTTGCTTAAGAAGACGGACGCAGAACTCAAAGAAGCCGGCGAGACAGACCGTTTCAATGAGCTGAAAGATAAGCTTAATTTCAGCGATAAGGATTTTGCGCAGCTTAGGGCTAATGCGATGGCAGTTGACAACTATGAAGCAGATTCTGAGAATCTCCAGGTAGTGACTGACATCCATGCTGCTTACAATGATCCGGACAGTACGGCAAAGCTTCAGGCATGGGTAGATAATAATACAGCTGAGATTCAGAATGTTTCCGACGCAATGCAGGCTAACAACGACCTGATTGCAGAGAAGAAAGCATATATTAAGGATAACGCGCTTTTGACATCCTCAGCTCCGGCGGCGAAACTGACCGAAGAAGAGTTAAAGACAATGACAGATGCTGAGATTGCAGCCTTTAAGGCACAGGACAACGAAAAGCGCGCAGGTCTCCTGGCAGATAAATACCAGTATGTGCAGAATGTTAAGAATGATACCGGTTCTTTCACATCTGATGCAGTCAGGGTCAACGGCTCAGATGCTGAGATTGAGTTGAACGGCGTGAAGTACCAGTCTTCAAGCAATAATATTACGGTCAACGGCATTACAGTTACCGCTTTGCAGAAGACAGCCCCAGGCGAGACGCTTTCGATTACCACCCAGGCTGACGTCCAGGGAATTTATAATAGCATTAAGGACTTCCTCAAAGAATACAATGCGTTGATTAAAGAGATGGATGAGCTTTACAATGCAGATTCGGCGAAGGGTTATGAGCCTCTGACAGACGAAGAAAAAGAGGCGATGAGCGATAAGGAGATTGAGAAGTGGGAGGAGAAGATTAAAAGCTCTATCCTCAGAAGGGATGACAACCTCTCCACAGTCATGAACATGATGACTACCGCCATGGGTAAGAGTTTTCAGCTGAGCGACGGCAAGACATACAGCTTGTCAAGCTTTGGCATCCATACCCAGGGTTATCTCGACTCTGCTGAGAATGAAGGCTATGTACTTCACATAGACGGAGACAGCGAGGATGAAGTTACTGCCGGTAAGAGCGACAGGCTGCTTGCCGCTATCCAGAAAGATCCTGACATGGTGCAGGAATTCTTCCAGAAATTATCTGATAATCTCTATACGAAGCTGGACAAGAAGATGAAGAGTACCACCATGAACAGCAAGTACAGCATCTACAATGACAAGAAGATGCAGAGAGATTACGATGACTACACGAAGACCATTAAGAAATGGGAAGAGAAAGTCACCGCCATGGAAGACTATTACTATAAGAAGTTTACGGCAATGGAGAAGGCGCTTGCCACCTTGCAGAACAGTACCAGCGCATTAAGCGGCTTATTAGGTTCCTGATAAGCATGAACAGCAGATGCCCGGGGATTTTCCCGGGCATCTGTAGAAGTTTATTTCAAGGAGGAAATAAAAATGATTGCCAACCAGGGTTACGCAGCTTACAACAAGAATAAAATTATGACAGCATCTCCCGGAGAACTTACTCTGATGTTGTACGAAGGAGCGATTAAGTTTTGCAATATTGCGATTGTCGCCATCGAGCAGGGAAATATCCAGAAAGCGCATGAAAATATTGTAAAAGTAGAGAATATCATAGAAGAATTCCGGGCAACCCTGAACCACAAATATCCGGTAGCTGAAGATTTTGAGAATGTCTATGTATACATTTATGACAGATTGGTCGAAGCGAATATTAAGAAGGATAAAGAAATTTTAGAGGAAGTGCTCAAGCATCTCCGCACGATGCGTGATACTTGGAGAGAGGTCATGCAGAAAGCGAAGGAATAGGCACGGCTGATTTTGAGGGCTATTGCAATGCTGCATTGCAGTAGCCCTCATTGGTTGCCTTAATGATAAAGGAGGAAGTATGCAGGATAAAGAATATATTGCAGTGTTAATCCAAAGCTTGGAAAAAAAGAAGGAGCTATTAGATAAGATCATAGCAAAGAATAAGGAGCAGAGAAACTTGTTTACAGACGAGGGTTCAGACCCTGACAGGCTCGAAGAGAATATGCAGGAGAAAAGTGGGCTTGTAGACCGGCTCAATGAGCTGGATGAGGGATTTCAGCAGATTTATAACAGGGTAAAGTCTGTGTTACAGGCGGATAAGGAATCTTATAAGGATGAGATTCGTACGATGCAGAAGTTGATTACTGAAATTACGGAGATGAGCACAACCATACAGGCACAGGAAAAGAGGAACTATGACCTTGCCGGAAAGCGGTTTGCCACTGTGAAGAAGGGAATCCGTAAGGCGCGTGCCAGCAACCGGGCGGCAAGCCAGTATTATAAAAGCATGGCAAACTTGAATGTGGTGGATTCTCAGTTTATGGATAAGAAAAATTAAAATTGTTTGGTGAATTTTTGGTTTCATATGAAATCGCATGGAATTATAAAAACTAACGCAGAAAAATTATTTTAAAAAATTTAAAATTAGGTATTAAGTATCAAAGAAAGTCTCCGATATATGTTACAAGTAAAGAAAATAAATTACTTAAAACTTCAGTGATTGACTCTGACGGAGCGTACGGCCGGAGGAGAAGATTACAACCCAATTATCAATGCGGCATGGAAGCCGCAGTACATTCAAGGAGGAATATATTATGGTAGTACAACACAATCTTACAGCGATGAACGCAAACAGACAGTTAGGTATCACAACAAGCGCACAGGCTAAGTCAACTGAGAAATTATCATCTGGTTATAGAATCAACCGTGCAGGCGATGACGCTGCTGGATTATCTATTTCCGAGAAGATGAGAAGCCAGATCAGAGGCTTGAACAAAGCTTCTTCTAACGCTCAGGACGGCGTTTCCTTAATCCAGGTAGCTGAGGGTGCTTTGAATGAAGCTCATTCTATCTTACAGAGAATGAACGAGCTGGCAACACAGGCAGCTAACGATACTAATACTAGTCTGGACAGAACTGCTATCCAGAACGAGATTGACCAGTTACAGTCTGAGATTACAAGAATCCAGTCTACAACACAGTTCAACTCCATGAACCTGTTAGATGGCTCCTTCACAGGCAAGAACCTTCAGGTTGGTTCCTTATCTGGACAGAAGATCGGCATCAACATCAGCAACATGGACGCTGGTTCTTTAGGTGTAACAGGATTGAGCGTAAGCTCTTACTCAAGTGCTGGTTCTGCTATGGATAAGATCCAGAGCGCTATCAACAAAGTATCTGATCAGAGATCCTTACTTGGTGCTCTTCAGAACAGATTAGAGCATACAATCTCTAACTTGGATAACATCTCTGAGAATACATCCGCTGCTGAGTCCCGTATCCGTGACGTTGATATGGCAGAAGAGATGGTTGAGTACAGCAAGAACAACATTCTTGCACAGGCTGGACAGTCTATGCTTGCACAGGCTAATCAGTCTAACCAGGGCGTATTGTCCTTACTTGGCTAATCTAATTAGTGACTATCATAAAATGAGACCGGTTTTGCCGGTCTCATTTTTTTACCCTCTGAGTTGCGGTTCAGAGGGTAAACATATTCAGATTTATAGTCAGACCACTACAGTTCAGTAATATGCAGCATTTCTTGAAAACATTTCTCAAAACTATGGTTTTCCCGCACTTTACGGTGTCCGTTTTCAGCAATTTCCTTCCGCTCCTTGTCATGGGAGAGATAATACTCTATTTTATTCAGTAAGTCTTGGGTATCATTGTAGTAGACAAAGTCTTCGTCTGGCACAAAATAATCCAGGAAATCTGCCTGGAAATTTGTCAGCAGAAAGCCTCCGGCGCCCATAATGTCCATCGCACGTAAGGGAATGCCGGACTGGATGCTTTTTAAGGTGATATTGAGATTAATCTTGCTGTTGGCAAAGATATAGGGCATTTCTGCATAGTAATCTGTGGCGCCCATATTACGCACATGGGGAATCTTTGTTTCCTTATTTAGCGTAAAGAGCTTGAGTTTGTTCGGGAAGCGTTCTCCGATGGCTGTCAAGAGACGGATGCGCTCTAGGGAAGTCACTTTGCGTCCAAGGTAATAGTTTGCATAAATGTACTGTGGGGTTTCCACACCGTACTTGTCATTGGCATAGGGTGACACCCGCAGCATTTCCTCTAAGACTTTGCCATTGAGAACTTCTTCCAGAAAATTGTAGCCGTAAATTTTTAATTGGGCTTCCATTATTGCGTCCAGATATCCTCTCGTGTAGTCGTTGACATTGGCGAGCCGCTCATAGAAATTGTGAGCCTCATTGTATAAAGCGCCTACAAATGAGACATCACAAGTGCATTTGGAGCGGTCAAACTCTTTTTTGGCAAGGAAGTCAATGATAGTGGCATTGACAGGAAGCGGCGTATAATAAACGGTGCGGATACCCATATTCTGCAACTTCATATATTCCTGTTTGTCAAAGAGAAACACATAGTTGGTGGGATAAATGATAGTATAGGAATATAAGGGAACGTAAGGACTGTCATATACCAGGGAAAGGTAAGGGATATCGTGCCTTTTGCAGCCTTCAGCTACCACAGGATAAAAATTAAAGGAAAAACAGAACTTGAAATTCTTATCGCGTACAGCCTCGTCAAACGATTTATCGAAATCAGCGCTCAGCCGTTCCTGATAGTCCTTATGAGAGAACATAGTAAGCTTGTAGCCCATTTGTTCCAATGTGAAAATGGCATCCACTTTGCCGAAACAAGCCCAGTCTATAAATAAAACATTCATGATAAAGTCCTCCTGAAAATTTGTTGTCATATCTCGTAGTTTAATCCATATAAATGACGAGATTATTGCGCCGTCTGTTTTCCGAAAGCAATCTGCATCATCTGCGCTAAACGAATGGGATAAGTGTGATTTTCCTTTACGCGTGCAAAACCGTTTTCAGCAATCGCTCTGCGCTCTGCTTCATGGTGGAGGAAATAATCTGCTTTCCCAACAAGGTCGTCAAGGTTTTCGTAATATACTAAATCTTCGCCTGGCACAAAGAATTCTGTCAGTTCCGGCTGGAAATTCGTCAGCACAAAGCCGCCACATCCCAGTATATCAAAAATTCTCAGCGGCAAGCCGCTGCGGATGGATTTGGAAGTGATGTTTAGATTAATCTTGCTGTTATAGAAGATAATAGGCATTTCTTCCAATGTTTTTGCCAGCCCGCGGTTGTGAATATGGGGAAGGCAGGAAGTATCGCTTGCCGTGTAGAGGTCAACCGAGAAACGGGCGGACAGCAGTTCCATCGCCCGCAATCGTTCCATGGCGGATATTTTATTCCCTATATACAGTTCAGACATCGTTTTGCGGTCTGTCAGATAAGAGTCAAAGGGATATTGGAAAAATCCCGGCAGATGTTTTTTGAATTCCTCGACAATTTCGTCTGTCAGCAAGTCTTCTAGGATATAGCCGCCGTAAATCCGCAACTGAGCTTCCATCAGCCCATCCAGATAACCAGAAAGATAAGCCGGAGCGTCGGTAAGCTTGTCGTAAGGGCACTTCTCCGTATAAAGAGAGCCTACGAAAGAAATGTCGGAGGTAAACTTCCTTCGCATAGCGGAGGAAGCGGAGCGTATGCAGCCCTGTTTTTGCTTGATATTGACGGCCAGGGGGAGGTGAAATACATGTCCCGGGTTAAGGGGAGAGATTTCTTCATATTGCGCCCGATCGAAAAGAAAAATGCGGTTGCAGGGGTTGGCGATCGAAGTAGCAAACAATTCCATCACCGGCGAGTCTACGGTCCAGCAGAGATAGGGCAGCTTGAAAATCTTGCAGACCTCACTCAAGAATGGAAAAAAGTTAATGCTAAAGACGAAATCTGCCGGGTGTTCCAACAGTGTATTGCTGACAATTTGAATCGACTCCTGGGGAGTTAGGGATTTGTTGGTAATTTCCGTGGTAATCTCCTGTACGGTATATCCCAATTCCTGAAAGCCGTCAATCACGTCCGGTTCACAGATGCTTCCATAACGGTAAAACAACAGCTTCATATTAAATCCTCCTTCACCTGCTGTAAAATGTAGTTTAACTGATGTGTGTAAGAGAAATGATCCCGCACTTTCATATAGCCGTTCATGGCAATTCTTAACCGTTCCTCTTCGTGAGACAGGTAATACGCCGTTTTCTCCATCAGCTCGTCCAGATCGCGGAAGACTTCGATTTCTTTGCCAATCTCAAAATAATCTTCAATTTCTTGTTGGTAGTTCGTCAGTACAAAGCCGCCGGAGCCCATAATGTCTAGGATGCGCTGGGGCATACCGGTTTCAATGGAGGGCAGCGTAATGTTGAGGTTTATTTTGCTGAGATAAAAAATTTTGTTCATGGCGGTATAATAGTCGACGCCCTGGTGTACTCGTACATTGCGGATGTAAGCGCAGTTACTTCTGGTGTATAAATCGACCGTGTACTTTTCCGCGAGGGCGTTCAGCACGGTGATCCGGTCCATCTCAGCAAGTTTGCGGGACAAAAGCAATAGACCCATATATAAGTCGAAGTCCATTTGCTGCCGGTTCCAAGCGTTCGCGCCAAAGGCCTGTATCATGAAGTCTGCCGTTTTCTGCGATACCCTGGGCCAAGGTTTCATTGTGTGCCAATTGCAGAGGTTGTGCAGGAGGTAAACCTTTAATTCTGCGGCAACGTCTTCCGGGAAACGAGAGACAAAACTGTTGTAGGAATTGTCCTCATAGAGATTGCCGATAAAGGATATATCACAAGCGAACGTCTTTTCATCCTCAGGGCTAATATTTAGCGCGCCTGTACGGGAGAGATTGACTCCCATAGGAAGATAATACAGATGGGGAATATCTAGCGCTTGCAAATGCTTATATTCCGCGCGGTCAAATATAAAGAGGTAATTACAGGGATTTCTTACTGCCGGATGGAATAGTGAAACAAGCGGGGAATCATAAACCCAGCCAATATATGGGAAATGATATTTCTGGCACAAGTCTGAAATTTCCGGTACAAAGAGATAGGAAATCAAGCAGTCAAAATCATGTTCAGATAAAAATATATCCAACTTTTCAAATTCCTCCGCCACAGGGGCCAAAGGATCGAATTCGGCATACTCATAAATAGCCGCTTTTTCCCCCATTTCCAGCAATGCCCAGGGGATGTCAAAGCTGGAGTTTTTTATGCGGATAAATAAAAAATACATAGCGTACCTCCAAGAAATAGTGTATAATAAAAATATTATACCACAATTTATAGGAAAATGGAGAGAAATGAGCGTAAAGAAAATATCAATTATTATTCCCTGTTTTAATTCAACTCAATATTTAAAAGAATGTTTTGATTCCATTAAGAGACAGACGCTTGGCATGGAAGAGATACAGGTGATTTTTGTCGATGACGCATCTACAGACAATACACTGGAATACCTGAGGGAATTTGAGAAATCCTATCCACTGTCGGTGGAAGTAGTCTCCCTGCCGCAGAACCGCAGGCAGGGCGGGGCACGCAATGCGGGGCTTGCCAGAGCTGCCGGGGAATATGTTATGTTCCTCGATTCGGATGACTGGCTGGATGATGCCATGTGTGAAAAGACATATGCCAAAGCGGCAGAGTATCATATGGATATTTTGCAGTTTTGTTTTATTCATATGTATCGGCAAGGCAGTACGAAAGATTCTTCCAGCTGTTATGGTTTTCTGGACGGTAGGTTGCCAGAGATAAGAAAGGGTATGCTGCTGGGTACTTTGTTTACATTTGGCAGCCAGAATAAGCTCTACCGCACAAGTTTCTTAAAAGAACAGGGCGCCAGTTTCCCGGAGGGCGTTGTCTATGAGGAGCCATATTTTGTTTATCCGCTGCTATTTGAGGCGGAACGCTTTTATAGTATGGAGGAAGGGCTGTATTATTATCGGCAGACAGAGATGAGTGCAACGGTAAAGCATATGAATAAAAAGCATACGCTCTACAACCATCCGTTTGTGCAGTTGGAATTGTTGAAAAAACTAATATCCCGTAAAAAGTATATTGAGGAATATTACAGTGAGATAGAACTTCATTTTCTACACAGTTATTATATAGAAACTTTATATTTTTCTGGTAAGAGCAATAAATATTTGGGGGCAGATATTTTTCGTAAAATGCAGAAAACAGTGTTAGAACTATTTCCAGAATACGGGCAGAATCCTTACTTGCAGCTAGATAGTTTTGAAAAACTTGCAATGATACTTTCGTCCCTGCAACAAGAGTTTACCCAGCAAGAGCTGGAACTGTACTGCCGTGAAGTTGTGAGAATTATGGACGGTTGAGGAGCTAAGATTTGCGCAGGGTAAATAGCAACGAATAGTCAGGTTATGTCAATTAGCATTGACAAGAAAACAGAAGGGTAAGATGACAATGGAATTTGAACAGACAATATCGGAATTGGAGAAAAGGGTGCGTGGACTTGAAGCAGAAAATGCGGCGCGAAAGAAAGAAAACGAATCAATGGTGGGGCTTATCCGTGAATTATATTCCATCAACAGCCAGTTGATGAATGAAGTGTCAATGATTGTCCAAAATGTGAATACATTGGATATGAAACTGATGTTGGAAAAAGCGCATGTCATGAATTTAAAATACGAGCTGTCCGATCCTGCAATCAAGGAGGAATATTGTTATCCTGTCATCCGCAGCGCGCAAGAGACGTTGCAAGAAATCATCAACGGAAAGAAGTCAATGGCCCGTTTTGGCGATGGGGAATTTGCGCAGATAAATAAGATGGAGAGGCATACATTCCAGAGATTAGACGATAAATTAGCTGATAGATTAAAAGAGGTTCTGCACAGCTGTCATCCGCGAATGTTGATAGCGATTGCCAATAATTACGGAACTTTACAGGATTTTACGGAAGATGCTTCCAATGCGATCCGTGTTTATATGATGCAGGCAGATGCAAGGATAAAACATATGGAACTTTTGGAGCATGACAGGGCTTATTATGACGCCTATGTCTCACGGCCGTATTTGATGTATAAAGATAATCAGACTGATGCGCCAAAGAAGCGGTTTGAAGCGATCAAAGAGATATGGCGGGAACGCGACGTAATCATCGTGGAGGGAGCGCAGACCAGGATGGGAGTTGGTAATGATTTGATGGAGGGGGCCAGCGAGGTAAAACGTATTCTTGCTCCGGCAACCAGTTCGTTTGACCGATATGACGATATCTTGAAAGCGTCCTTAGAATACGCACATGAAGGTACGCTCTTCTTGATTGCCATGGGGCCGTCGGCGGGCGTACTGGCGTACGATTTGACGGTGGAAGGTTACCAGGCGATTGACATTGGGCATCTGGATTTGGAATATGAGTGGTTCCTTGCAGGGAAAGGTGAGAGAGTCGCCGTGAAATATAAATATAATAATGAACTGGAAGGAGATGAAGAGGCGGAAGAAATCTTCGACCCGGTTTATGAGGCGCAGATTATAGCGGACGTAAGCAGCTAGGGCGAATGCGCAAGTTTGGCTGAGAGCAGTAAATATAAGCGGCGGCTTTCAGTTTATAGAGATATTGTAAGAACATTGAAGTAAGAGGACGGTAGGATGGTTGAAGGAAAAGATTATAAGGCGACAGAACAGGAAGCGTTGGCGGAAGAGCAAAGAGAACAGGTATGGCAGCAGACCTGGGCCAAGGATATCAATTTGCACCTTGGCAAGATAGACGGCCTCCTGGCGGAAGGAACCCGGGAGAGCCGCATGGAGATAAAGGCCATGTTTTCTGATCAAGCGTTTTTTGGGCATTATAAACAGGTGGATGCATTTGCAGCCATGTTCGTTATCATGAGCATCTATGAATTAGAAGACGCCAGGGAATTTCCCGCGACAATTTTAGACCAGGCGGATTCGGTGGAAGGTTTGCAGGATATTATGTTTCAGTTTAAAGTGATTCTCTACCGCCTGGATTTTGAAGTTGGGCAGGAGACAAGAGCAGAGCTGCTGTCATTTATTCGGGAGCATTCTGTTTCATCCGTTTGGATGAGTGTCATGTTGACGACTTCTGTTCTCCGTCCACTGTCGCTGGCTTTAAAATTGGAGAGGATTTTTGAAGAGGAAGGTTTGCAGCAATTATGGATTTCCATATTGTTTTTTCACGAACAATATCTGCCGGGGAATTACCGGACCAGTGCTAAGTTAGCTTTTATCTGTAAGGAAAGTGGGCAGTCGGAGATGGCGGCGGAATATCAGAATAGAATTCCGGAAATTCCCAGTAATTTGCAGGCACAAAGGGAGCTTATCTTTGGGTGCCAGGAGTTATTATGGAAAATGCGGTATAAGGAAGCAGGTGCAGCCAGGGGGCTTGTACAGTTTATAAAGGAAAAGAACCTGGAGGATGTGTTGTGGGAATTTTTGCTGGAGCATTCTCCTGTGACAGACAAAGAATATTATCTTCAGATTGCGGATGTTCTATTAGATGCCGAAGAATCGGACAAGGCGGGGATTGTATTGGAACGCGCCTTGAAATTGGCGCCTGGAGACGAGATGGTTCTTTGCCTTTTGGCGGATCTGGCGATAAAATCCGGCGATATAGATGCGGCGCTGATGTGTTTGTCGCAGATTGAAAATCCCAGCGGATTTGCGGTGAAGTTCCAAAAATCTTGTATGGAGTTAAAGGAGAGAAAGCAGCATGAATGATAGGAAAATATGTTTTATTGCCTGTGTAAACAATGATAAATATGAGCAGGAAATGCTGAAATATATCAATCATCTGCAAATTCCGGAAGGCTATAATATAGAATGCCTGTCTATCCGCGAGGCAAAATCTATGGCGTCAGGGTATAATGAAGGAATGCGAAGCAGTGATGCGAAATATAAAGTATATCTTCATCAGGACGTCTTTATCGTGAATCAGCATTTCATCCGGGATATGCTGGATATATTTACCGATGGGAGTATTGGTATGCTGGGGATGGTTGGCGCGCCCCAAATGCCGGAAAATGCGATTATGTGGAATGCGCCGCGGGTTGGTAAGATTTACTATAACGCTGTATACGAGGCGAAGGAGAGTGAGATTGGCAGGATAGAGGGAAGGTATTGTGAGGTGGAAGCTGTGGACGGCCTGCTGATGGCAACGCAGTATGATCTGCCGTGGCGCGAAGACTTATTCCATCATTGGGATTTCTACGACGCCTCCCAGAGCAAGGAGTTCCGCTGTAAAGGATATAAGGTAGTGGTGCCCAGCCAGGAACAGCCCTGGTGCATTCATGACGATGGATTTTATAACCTGAAAAATTATTATGAATCGAGGAAGATTTATAACGCGTACTATCGGGGCGCAGGCATGTTTCAAGAGATTGCCGAAGGTCTGAAACAAGATTGCAGCAATTATGAGCATTACCTGAAATTGGCGGAATATTATCGCTTCAAAAATATTAGCCAGGCGTATCTTTGTTATGAAAATGCAGAATTTTATTGTCATTCTGATGAGGACAGACGGCGTATACGCCGGCGCATGGAAGAATTGCGCCGCCAGGATGGCGCCAGGATACCCCCCCCCGTATCGGTGGTGATTGTATCTTATAACTGCAGCATTATGATGCAGGACTGCATAAATAGTATCCGAAGCACAAATCCACAATCAGCTTACGAACTAGTCGTTGTGGACAACGCTTCTGAAGACGGCATCGCAGAATGGCTGGAACAGCAAGACAATGTTATACTCATCCGCAATCAAGAAAATAAGGGGTTTGGTTTTGCCTGCAATCAGGGAGTGGAGGTTTCCAAGCCGGGACATGATATTTTCTTTTTAAATAATGACACAGTGGTTACCGCTAACGCTGTTTTTTGGCTCCGCATGGGACTGTATGAGCATGAAAAAGTAGGGGCCGTGGGGAGTATGTCTAATTTTGTTGGTAATGAACAGCATATAGAAAAACCCTGCCGTACCGTGGCGGAATATCTGCTGTATAGTGAGAAAAATAACATTCTGCTTGAGAATCCTTACGAGAAGAAGATCTGGCTGTCCGGTTTTGCGCTTCTGATCCGGCGTAAGGCATTGGAGGAAACGGGGCTGTTTGACTTGCGTTTTGGCAAGGGCTATTATGAAGATGATGATTTAGGGGTAAGGCTACGGTATGCAGGTTATCAGCTCCTTTTGTGCCGCAACAGTTTTATTTTTCACTATGGAAGCCAGAGTTTTCGCAAGGATATGGACGGCATCGCAGAAAAAATGGCGGTGAACCGCCGGATATTCCAAGAAAAATGGGGTTATGACATAGAGAAATATACTTATATCCATAGAGAGTATATTGAGATGATAGAGGCAAAAGGAGATATGCCGCTGCGAGTGCTGGAGATTGGCTGTGGGGCCGGTATCACCTTGTCCAGGATAAAATATATGTGGCCTCAGTCCATTGTCAGGGGCATTGAGCCCAATGAAGCAGCAGCGCGGCTGGGGAGGGATTATCTGGGGGTGGAATGCGGCAACGCAGAAACGATGGAATTGCCATATGAAAAAGAATATTTCGACTATATTATATTCAATGATATCTTGGAAACGTTCTATTCGCCGGATCAGGTTGTCAACAGGTTCAAACCATATTTGAAAGATGGCGGCAGAATGTTGTTCGGAATATATAACGTTATGCATGTTTCCGTACTTGCCTGCCTGCTCAGAGGAGATTTTGCTTACGCTGCTTCAGAGATATTAGACCAAACCCATATACGCCATTTTGCAGTCAATGACGTCCTCAAGCTGCTTCATAATTGCGGGCTTGCTGTTGAAAATCTGCAGGGAATCAACACGGACATGGAACAATGCGGTATGTCTAAGGAAGAGCTGGCTGCGATAAAGCAGCTGGCGGGGGAGAACGCACAGTTCCTGACAGTCAGCCGGTTTATCATAAAAACGAAAAAACGTTAGAATTCAGGAGGAATGAAGATGTACCGTGAGTTAATAGAGAAATTAAACCCCAAGCCAATGTTTAATCTCAAATGGTATAAAGACGGAGATTTATATTCGGATGGAGATGTTGAGGACGTGCTTATTAAGCTGATAGCAGAAAATGAACCGGAAAAGTATTCGGATGTTATCTTAGCGAATATGAGCTGGCCAACTTACTACCATCTGACGCATTTACGGAAAAATATTTTGAATTGGTATCCGTTTGAAAAAGAAAGCAGCGTATTGGAGATTGGCTGCGGCATGGGCGCAATTACCAATATGCTCTGTGAGAAATGCCATGATGTAACGGCTGTGGAACTTTCAAAGCGAAGAGCGACGGCAACGCTTCTGCGTTGCCGCGAGAAAGAGAACCTGGAAATTATTGTTGGTAATTTGAACGATATCAAGTTTGAAAAGAAGTTTGACTATATCACGCTGATTGGCGTACTGGAATATCAGGGGACTTATACCAATACAGATAATCCATACCTTGATTTTCTGATAGAGATTAAGAAATTTTTAAAACCAGGCGGCAAGCTGCTGATTGCGATTGAGAATAAATATGGCCTCAAGTATTGGTGCGGCGCCAGGGAGGACCATACCGGCTTCCCATTTGAGGGTATGAACCAATATTCCATTACCAATAAGGGCGTGCGGACTTTTTCTAAGAAGGAGCTGGAAGATTTAGTGAAGGATAGCGGGTTTGCGCATTCTTTCTTTTATTATCCGCTGCCGGATTATAAGTTGCCGACAGTGCTTTATTCTCAAAAGCAGCTGCCCAAAAATGAGAACATGCATAATTTACAGCCGTATTATATTCCTGACAGGAGCACATTGGTTGCAGACGAGATGGGCATTTATAAGGACGTCATCGAGAACGGCGTGTTTGAGTTCTTTGCCAATTCTTTCCTGGTAGAGTGTTCCGACGACGAGCATTTGGGGAGGGTCACTTTCAGCTGTTTTAGTACGGAGCGAAAAGAGAAATACCGGATTGCCACCGTGTTTACCGACGAGGGGAAGGTAGAGAAATTTCCCATTAACGAGACGGAGGGGACGGCCCATATCTGGCAGAATGTGAAAAATGGCATTGCCTTGCAAAAAGCGGGGAAGAACGTGCTGCCGATGAAGCTTCTGAATGGGAGATTGGTGTCTGAGTTTGTACAGGGGCAGTCACTCGAAGAACGGGTACTGACAGCGGCAGAGCGGAAAAATAAATTCGAGGTGTGCAGGATTTTAGATCAGGTATACCAGGAAATCCTCACATCTTCAGAACATATTACAGCGGAAGAGAATATTTTCTATACCATGGAAATTGATAAAGAAGTAAATGCACAAAAGTACGGCCCGATATTAAAGGTTGGTTTTATTGATATGATCCTGCGCAATGCGTTTATTATTGATGGGGAAATTCAGTGGTTTGACCAGGAGTGGGTGTTAGAGTGCGTTCCAGCGGGATATGTCTTTTACCGCCTGCTGATTGCTTTGTATCAATCCTTTCCCTATGTGGATAAGGTTGTTCCAGTTGGTGAGATTGCCAATAAATATGGCCTGCTTGCAGCATGGCAGGAGTACAAAGTGATGGAGAACCTATTTGCAGATATGGTGATTGATAATGCGCACGTTGCAGAGTGTAATATATACCGTGGAGGGGACAAAAATGCTTGTTTGAATAATATACAGAAACTATTAGGGATGACGCTGTAAGGGGCAGTATGGCGGCAAGGATGGAATCAGCAAATATCAGATAGGAGTGGAAGAATGAAGAAAGTTTCCGTAATATGTATCGACTGTGATGACAGTTATATTGACAGGACATTGGCGGCGCAGACATATCAGAATTTAGAAGTTGTGAAAACGGCAACCGGTGTGGACTTTTATGAGGACATTGCCGGGTATTGTGCAGGTACAGACAGTGATTATATCTGTTTCCTGGAGCCAGGGCAATTGTTAGCTCCCAATAAGATTGAGTGCATGGTGGAATATGCGGATAAATTTGTAGATGCGGCAGTGACTTTTTGCTATCGCGGGTATGTTGAAGCAGATGGAGTACATGTCGCCCCTCCCGATGCATTTTACCGCGGCAGTTTTGAGGATACTTGTTTCCACGGCAGCCAAACGCTGCGTGTATGCATAGAAACAGGCAATAATCTGCTTGGAAACCTTACGGCAATGATGTTTCGCAGGGAGGGCGTGCAGTTGTGCCTGAATAATCTCAGGCAGTATGACGTGGAGGGAAATCCACAGATGCAGAAAACAATGCTGTTGTTTGAGATTGTGGCGGAGCGGGTAATCTGTCTCTTGGAAAAGACGTTGACGGTTACTTTCGTATACCCCGGGGGGGGGTATGCGAAGAAGCGTGAACTGGAGGAGCAGACGGCGCTGTTTGAAAGCCAGGCGGAGATTTTCCGCAGAGTGCACCATTGGCAGCCGTTTGCCAAGAGGCCGTTAGGAATTGCGAAAGAGCATCAATTTTTGCTAGATGGTCTAAACGATGTGCAAGACAGGCATTTAAAAAAGGAGATAACTTTTTTTGCTACGGATAAAGGGGAGGAGTATAATCTTAATCCGATTCTGGAAGAAGCTAAGCGGCGGGGGTATGAGGTGCGCATGACAAGTAATCTGGATGAGAAGGCTGAAATCGGTGTCTATTGCCAGCATGTTGGGAAACCGCAGAATGCAAAGTTTTCTGTAATCCTTCTGCACGATATGGCGCAGGGACACCTCAGATGGCCGAATATGTGGTCGGTAGAGCGTTGGAATGCGTATGATATCGGGATTCTTCCCGGGGTGAGATGGAAGGAAAGATGGGAACGGTGTGCGTTTCAGTATTACTTAAACCCGCGGTGCGGCGCCTACATGTTCGGTTATCCCAAGAGCAGCCGCATTTTTGCCAAAGATTTACAGGAGCGCGTAGAGGAGTTAAAGAAATCTCTGAATTTGAAATATGATATCACGGTTCTATATGCGCCATCCTGGGAAAATGATGAGAAGGAAGATGACTTTGTGCGCGCGCTGGCGTCTTTACCGGTAAATCTTTTGGTGAAACAAGCGTGGTATTCGGAGGAATCTTTAAAAATGGAAAAGTTGTTTTATGACACGGTGCAGGATATGAAGAAAATGCGCGAACTCCATGAGGGCAAGTATGATAACCTGCATTACATAGAGCCGGAGGAGAACATCATGGTCGCCCTGAAAATATGTGACCTTGTGGTTTCGGATGAATCCAGCGTTATGATAGAAGGCATGATGTTCGGCAAGCCGAGTATCGCTGTTGAGGATTGGCTGGTGCCGGACACCATTCCTAAAAGATTTGCCAGCATTCCTTATGACGACGTATATAAATGCAAGAAAGCAAATCTGCGGGAATCTGTTGAGAAGTTGATTGCTTCCGGTTTAGGTGGAGAAAAATTTGCTAAGAAATCAGAAGAATTCTTTGTAAATAAAGAGCATGTAAACCGTGACATTCTGGATGCAATTGAGTATTTTACCACAGGTGAGGGCAATACGGAGTTCATGAAATGGAAAATGTCTCCGCTCTATATGCCGGCAAACTTGTGGTCGTAAATTATTATTATTTATACGAACTATCTATTTGTTTTAATTCTTGATAGGTATCGATTTCTGCAATATCACTGAAACAACATGGGCGTACTGTGACACGGTAATTTTGGTTTTTGTATTCTAAGGCAACCTGATCCCAATAGCGCTCCCTGCCGCCCGGGGAGTGGTAAACTTCTTCGATATCCTGTATCAGCCGTGTACCGTCTTCCTCATTCCAGTAGGAAATGCCGAACATATGGTAGCAGTTAGTCCCGCCAATGCACATTTGGGTGACGATACCGTTTTTAGTCTGTAAACACCAGTCGTCCGTGCGCTCTACCGGCGCGCCAAGATAATTTGTCTGGTATTGGTATGTGGTAATCAAATCTGGATTATAAATCAGCAGGTCGGCGTCGCAGACATATGCGTTTGCAATCAGATGCCGCGCGCGCATGGCGGAGGAAATATTGTTTTCTTCCTTGTATGCGGGGTTTTCTATAAATTGTATCGAAGGGTATTTGGACAAAAGCTGGTCAAATTGTTCACCCAGATATCCCCGCACGATATAGATTTCTTCTATATCCGCATTGTAAGCGGCGTCAAGCAGGGTGTCGATGATTCGCTTGCCTTTCACGCGCACCAATGGTTTCGGTGTGTTCAAGGTTACGGGAACCAGGCGGGAACCGAATCCGGCTGCGAAAATGAGAAGACGCTGAACGCGGTGAGGTTTTAAGGCTTCTAAGCCTTTTGCGCCAATCATGC
This sequence comes from uncultured Lachnospiraceae bacterium, assembly GCA_910589635.1. Lineage (GTDB taxonomy): Bacteria > Bacillota > Clostridia > Lachnospirales > Lachnospiraceae > Petralouisia. The sequence goes on from CAJUTD010000002.1 coordinate 25,460, forward strand.
CGTTTTGCAGGTATTCGTTTTTAGTCAACTCCGCCAGTACCTTATTAACAGTTCCCAGGGAAATATCCAGATTGGCGGCGATTGCTCTTTGGGAAAGTTTCTGTCCCGATTTCTCGATGAGTGTCAGAATATCAAATTGTTTTTTCGATAGCATGGTATCACCTCATTTTTGTAGTTTCTTAGCCGTCAGGCTGACAATACTTTTCATGGCAAGGTTGATTCCCCAGATTAAGAGGGAAATGAACGCGGATGCTTCCAACATGGTCTGCGCCTCGAATTGGTTAATCATCAACGCCACGGGCCTTGTGTCGGCGGTGGCGAGAAAGGCGACGGCAGAAATTGTCATCATCGAATTGATGAAGAAGTAAGAAAACATTTCCAGCAATGTGGAATAGGTTTGCGATACAAACACATGGCAGATCATTCTAAGCCTGCCGATGCCTAAGGTGGCTCCCACGGCTTCCAGGTTACCGTTTATTTTGCCCATGCTGTTGTACATCATAAGATAGGGCGAGGCAAAAAAGTGTATTGTGTTGACAATAACCAGAATTAGCATAGTGTTGTAAATCCAAGTAGTTTTAAAGAACATTACATAGGACAATCCCAGCACAATGCCAGGAACAGCAAGCGAAACCGTGGACGCAAGGTGAAGCAGGCGCGAGCTGCGGGAGGGTATGCGCGCGCAAAAATAAGCGCAGAAAAAGGCGATAACCGTACCGACTACCGCTGTGCATACGGCCATTATCAGTGAATTTGACAAATAACCCCATACGCCTTTCTGGATGGATGACAATATATGATGCAGAGTGAAACTCATATCCCTGGGATAACGCCTGGCAAATGCCAGCACGGCAAAAGAGGCTATGGGAACCAGTGAGCAAACGGATGCCAGAGAGAGAAAAATATAGGAAAATGTATCGCCTATGCGTGATTTGCGCGGAGCAAAAGGTTTTGGCTGAAAGGTGGAATTGGCGCGGTTTTGGCAAAACATATCCACCAGGAAAGCAACGAGGGCAGGAGCTAATAAAATAACGCCGAATACGCTTCCCTGTGCAAAATCCTGCCGGCCGATGACTTCCTCGTACATCAGCAGAGGAAGCGTCTTGTATGTGCCGCCAACCATCAGGGAAACGCCGTAGTCCGTGATGCATAAAGTGAATGTGGCAAAGAGCACGTTTACCATAGGCTTGCGCAGATAAGGCAGCGTAATGGCGAGAAGCTTTCTATGCGGGGGGATACCCAGCACCGACGCCGCTTCGTATGGCGCGGCGTCTTCATAGCGCAGGATATCAAGAAGCATCAGGTAGGCTATGGGGAACGAATACATGACGCTGCCGGTGACAATTCCCCAGAAACCATAAATGCCCTGGGAAACGCCCAAAAACCGGGTGAGCGCCCCATTGCTGCCAAAGAGGATTATCAGGCTCATTCCATGCGACAGCGAGGGAATCAGCATGGGAAAAAGCAGCATTGTATGGAAGAACTTTTTGCCCCGGATGGCGGTGCGTGCCATGCAGCAGGCGGCGGCCATGGCAAACGCAACGGAAACCAGCGTAGCCACAAGCGATGAGGCGATAGAGTTTACGAAAGCCCGGCCGACTGCCGGCATGGCAAGAATTTTTGCAATGTCGGCCTGCCCGAAATTAACGAGCAGCCGCGCCAGTGGAAAAATTACGGATATAAGGAAAAAACATCCGATCGCTGATTTGATGAACCCAAGGGTTCTTTTTTCTTGTTTTGTCAAGGAGTAACACCTTTCCTTTCGTAAAACTTTATGAGTGATGAAATCTTTCGGTTTAGATTATCAATCACAAATTCCTGCACATAACGGTCCGCAGGAGAGTGGAGGATATGGCTGGGACTGTCTAATTGGTGGATGGCAGAACCTCCCATCACCATAATGCGGTCAGATAAGGCGAACGCCTCCTCCTGGTCGTGGGTGATATAGAGCATTGTTGTTCCACTATCCTGTTGGATGCGTTTGAGTTCTTCGCGCAGCGACAACCGCGTTGCTGCGTCCAGCGCGCTCATAGGCTCGTCAAACAGGATAATGGACGGGGAGAGCGCCAGCGTGCGGGCGATGGCGACGCGTTGCTGCTGCCCGCCGGACAGTTCCCCCGGATATTTCCCGATATGTCCGGTGAGCCCAACTTGTTCGAGCATCTGCATGGCAGTCTCGCGGGAATTGTTCTTGTAATCTTTGTGCAGGCGCAGCGCATATTCTACATTTTTCAATACGGTCATGTTTTCAAACAGAGCGTAATTTTGAAAGACAATGCCCATACTGCGCTTATCTGGGGCTACATGCGTGATATCCCGGCCATCCAGCAGGAGTTTTCCGCTGTCGGGTTCCAGCAATCCGATAAGGATGCGCAAAAGCGTGGTCTTACCGCAGCCGGAAGGTCCCAGGATAGACAGGAATTCTCCCGGTTCCACAGTAAAAGAGATATTGTCCAGTACTGTATTTCCATCAAATTGTTTTGTGATATTTTCTGCGATCAATGATTCCATTTGTCCAGCAGCCGCTCCTTTAACTCAACGTCTTCAATCCCTTTCATATCTGCATAGGTAATATCCTGCGGGAAGTTCTCCATTGTAATTTCCGTGCCCAGGAAAATTGGTTCAGGCGCATAAATTTTATTTTCCTCGCGGCTGACTTCCGCGCAGATATAGTCGAATACTTTCATTACATCTTCATCTTCCTGTCTTCCTTCGATCACGGCGTTGCCATAAGTCGTATAGGGAGCGCCGGAATCAAAAAAGAGGATTTCAAATTCATTTCCGTCGTTGATCTGTTCTGCCGCGTGGAAGGTCATTCCCAGGGCGATTGCAGCCTCGCGGGTGACAAGCGCCTTTACCGGGCCGGAGCCGGAAGTGGTAAAGCCCTGTCCGGAAATGTTCTCGGCAAGTTTGTCGAAGTAAGCAAAGGCTTCGTCCTCACCGCGTTCATTTATCATCTGTAGCAGGAAGATATAGCCGGTGCCTGAGGATTTGGGATTGGGCATGGAAATCAGCCCCTTGTATTCCGGCTTCAATAAATCATCGTAACATGTCGGTTTGGCGAGGCCTTTCTCTTGTAAAGCCGCCGGATCGATAACGATTGCGCCGCTCATACGCATGGCAGGCACAAATTTGTGGTTTTCCGGTACGAGGTCTTGCGTGTACTGTTCAAAATCAATATTTTCCAGCGTGGCAAGGCTGTCGCTGCACTTTTGCAGATAAGAAGATTCCAGTTCAAGGATGATATCGGCGTTGGTGTCTTTGCCTTCTGCCGCCAGTTTAGCGGCCATGCTGCCGGTGTCTATGTAAGTCTGCTGAATGTTATATTCGGGAAATTTTTCATCCAGCCGCTGCTGCATAAGTTCCAAACATTTCTCCTCGGCGCAGGAATAAATAGTAATCGTCTTTTTCGAGCCGCAGCCAGCCAAAAGCCCCAGGCAGAGAACGGCGGCGCCCAGGATTATGGCACATTTTTTCTTAATCATATCCATCACACTCCATTTTGTTCATTTTTCATTGATATTAACTCAAAATTGAACAAGAGTCAATTATTATTTCTTACTGACTTTTCAAAATAGATATGGTAAAATAATAATCAAGTGTCAATGAAATTGAGAACGGAGCGCGGTTTTATGGCAAAGAAAACGATTACCAATCGGCATTGGATGAAGGAACGATGAATATGGATAAGATTATAATTTTTGAATCAGCGACAGATTCCCTGAAAACGTTTGCCCGGCTGATGGCGGAAGGATTCCGGGAAATAGGATTTCAGGTCTTAATGGCGGATATGCGTAATGAAGATAAGACGAGGGAGGAAGTCTATGCATTTACATCGCCGGGGAAGACGGCCGCTTTATTTTTTAACCATGCCGGTCTGAATCTGCTGACAGAGCGGCGGGATATTATCTGGAATGAATTGGACGTAGATTGTTATGATTACATCGTCGATCATCCGATGTATTATCATGCGGCAATTAGTTTTCCTGTCCGCAGGCTGACGTTCCTGTGCGTGGATGAATACCATCAGAAATTTATCGAGCGTTTTTATGCGGGCAAGGTGAGAAGTTTCTTTCTGCCGCTGGCAGGCATTCGCAGCCGGCAGCCGGCAATCCCTTTTGCGGAACGTTCCATGGACGTGCTGTTTACCGGGGCGTATCTGGTGGATGACAGCGTAGAGTACCATGTCCAGGGGCTTGGAGAAGGTTTGAAGCAGCTGTGGCTGGATTGTTATCATTTGCTTTGTGCCAACACTTCTCTGACCTTGGAGGCAGGAATGGAACGCTGCCTGGCCAAGAGGGGCGCGGCGCTGCCGGAGGAGGATCTGCGGGACATGATACGCCTGTTTCAAGATATGGATGGTATCTTGCGCAGCCGTGCGCGCGCCGAGGTAATCCGCACCCTTGCCAATGCGGACGTTAAAGTCCATATCTATGGGGAGGGCTGGCAGTTTTTGGACTGTAAGCAGGAAAGCCTGATACTGCATGAGAGGATTCCTTTTGATGAGACCATCCCGCTGATTGCGGATGCTAAGATCGTGCTGAACGTGATGCCCTGGTTTAAATCCGGCGTTCACGACCGTGTATATTCCGCGATGCTCAATGAGAGCGTATGCCTGACAGACGGCAGCGAATTTGTAGCGCGAACGCTCACAGACGGCAGAGAGGCATTAATTTACTCTTTGGAACAGTTGCAGGAACTTCCAGGCAAAGTGCAGCATTATTTAAGGAGCCCTCAGGAGTTGAGGGAAGTTGCGGTCAGAGGTTACGCGTATGCCAAAGATACGCAGACCTGGCAGCATCGCGCGGTGCAGTTGGCAGAAATTATACAAGGGAAGAGGAACCCAGATACAGAAAAGGAAGAAGGTTGATTTATTAATCATGGAGGATAAAATTAATGTTATCATTCCCTGTTATAATGTAGAACATTATATAGACCGCTGCCTGGCGTCAGTGGTGGAGCAGACTATCGGCCTTGAGAAGCTGGAAATTATCTGTGTCAATGACGCGTCTACGGATGGGACATGGAATAAATTATCTTCCTGGAAGAAGCGTTATCCGCAGGCTTTTATGCTTATAAATTGTCCGCAGAACGGTGCGCAGGGGAAAGCGCGCAATATTGGATTGTCCCATGCTTCCGGCAGCTATATTACGTTTCTGGATGCGGACGACTGGCTGGAAAAGGATGCTTATGAGAGAGCATACCAGGCGATGAAGGCCTATAACTGTGATATTGTGCGTTATGGCTGGATACGCGATAATGGAACAGGCAATATTTGGGATACACAGGTAAAGCAGACGGGGGAGGATTATCTGCTGGTGATAGACAGGGTGCAGGAGCGCAGGAAATTCCTGGCAACGGATATTATGGATCACCTATGTGTAGATAAGATGTATACGGCAGAATTTATCAGGGAAAGCAGGCTTTCTTTTCTGGAAGGATGTAAATATGAAGATATTTATTGGGGTGTGCTGGCCTATTATTATGCAACCCGGGTCTGTTTCCTCAATGAAATTATGTATCATTATTACGTCAATCCGTCATCTACAGTGATGACGGCGGACATCCCATACCATATGGACCGGTTTTATGTGGTGCGCGAGCTCTGGCGGGAGTGTGAGAGGCGGGGGCTGCTCGAAGAATACCGTCTGGAAACGGAACTGAATTTTTTGGTTCATTATTATTTGAATGGGCTGAAAATGATGGCGCTATGCTACTCGGAGTTAAAGTATCAGGAATTTCAGGAAATTTGCCAAAGAGTGCGTGAAATAGTACCGCGGTATAGGGAGAATCCTTACATAACAGAAATTCTCTCGGAGATGGAGCAATTGGAGATCGCCCTTATTGGGCAGGATATTTCCCAAGAAGAATTTGGCCAGGTCATGAGGCTGCTGAGAGGATAGTAGGTGAAGATGGAAGAGAAAATTAGTGTGATAATCCCCTGTTATAATGTAGAACAATATATCGACCGCTGTCTGGCTTCGGTGGCAGCTCAAACCATTGGGCTCGATAAGCTGGAAATTATCTGTGTCAACGACGCGTCCACGGATGGGACGTGGCAGAAATTGCTGGCTTGGGAAAGGCGGTACCCACAGAATATCCTGCTGGTGGACTGCGTGCAAAACGGCAAACTGGGACAGGCGCGCAATATCGGGCTTGCACATGCTTCCGGGGATTATGTGGTTTTCCTGGACGCAGATGACTGGATGGAGCCCGATTCCTACGAGAAACTTTATCAGTTAATCAGAGATTACCAATGTGATGTTGTTGCGTTTCAGTTTGTACGGGATGATGGTGTGCATAATGTATGGAAGAAGCAGGAGCGCCGGGGGAGAGAGGATTTCTGTCTGGATTTGACGGTGGATGAGGAGCGCAAAAAGGTGCTTGCGACTGCGCTTATGGATAATGGATGCACGGATAAGATGTACACAAGGGCGTTTATCATGCAAAATGGTCTGCAATTTCCACAGGGCTGCGCCTATGAAGATATTTACTGGGGGGTGCTTGTACAATTATGCGCCGGAAGAGTTTATTTTCTGAACGAGAAGCTGTATCATTATTACATCAACCCGGATTCAATTGTGCTCAAAAAAGACGAGGAATACCACATGGATATTTTTTACACGACAATGCTGATGTGGGAGGAGTGCAGGCGTAGAGGCGCGCTTGAGCGTTATCCGCGGGAGATGGAATTGAATTTCCTTATCTACTATTATCTGGGTGGAATGAAAATGCTGGCGTTACGTTATACCGAGTTAAAGTATGGGGAATATCAGAAAATGTGCGAGACTGTGAGGCAGACAGTGCCGGAATATAAGACGAATCCCTATCTTACACAGGTGCTGGACGATATGCAGCAGCTTGAGATTGCCTTAATCGAGCAGGATATTTCCCGGGAGCAATTCGCCCGGGTGATGGAGCTGCTGAGGGGGAATGGGTAGGATAAAAGGAGAGATTATGCGAATTAAGATTTTTACAATGACCCACAAGAAATTTAAAGAGCCGGAGGATGATATTTATGTGCCTTTGCATGTAGGCAGGGCTGGGGCAGGCGATTTGGGCTACCCGGGAGATGATACCGGGGATTCGATTTCACGGTGGAACAATTTTTACGGCGAGCTTACCGGCGTGTACTGGGTGTGGAAGAACGAGAAGGAGGCGGATATCATTGGAATCTGCCATTACCGTCGATTTTTCCTCAATGAGCAGCGTAAGCTGATGAACCAGTCAGAGTACGAGGAGATTTTAAAAGATTATGACATCATTGTCTCTAATGAGGTGCAGGCGGACACCAATTACCTGGAGTATTTTGGTGAGGCGCACAATGCTAAAGACTTACTGACGGTTGGCGAGGTAATGGCGGAAAAGTACCCGGAATATGCGCCTTATTTTCAGTCGGCGATGGAGGGAAATACTTACTATTATGGGAATCTGATGGTGGCTTCGCGCGAGTTGTTTCTATCTTATGCAGAGTGGTTATTTGATATTCTTTTCGAGGTGGAAAAGCGTATTGACGTGGAGTCCTATGATTTGTATAACCAACGGGTATTCGGTTTTCTCTCGGAGCAGATGGTGAAAATCTGGGCGGAGAAAAACGGTCTCAAAATCTATGAGGGTACCGTCGGCATCACAGCGGAGAAAGCGGAAACTGTGGAATTTAAACTTGCCATGGGCCAGCTTGTGAAGATGAAGCAGATTGGGCAGGCAAGGCAGATGTTTTACGAATACTTGAAACTGCGCCCCGACGTGCGCTTAGAGCTTTCTGATATTCGCGGCGAGATACCGATAATTGAGCAATTGCTCTATATAGCCGAAGAAGAAGGGAAGCGGAATCTTTGCGGGTTGTTGCAGATGTCCGCTGACTTAAATGTATGGATAAAACATTACCGCGAGGTCTTAAAGTGCCTCTCCCATTTATCCGAGGGAGAGAGGCGGAAAGAAGATGTAGATTATATTCTTGGGAAAAATGTGTCCTGGGTTATGGCAAAAGTCATGTTAATGAATGCGGCTGCGGGCGTCATTGATAATCCGAAACAGGCGCTTGAGGCGTTACATAGTATTTATCGATCGGCAGGCAGACCGGAAGATTGTCAGGGACTGGAAAGGGGATAACGTGAAGAGGCTGATATTTTTTGTCGGCGTGTATGACACGCTGGATTTGTTTACTTATGAATTAAAACATGAATTTGACGCCCTGGGTTATGAGAGCATGATTTTCGATGTGCGCGATATGGCGCAAGGCTTAAAAGCGTTATCTGAGTTTGCTTCAAAGCCGGTGAAAGCTGTGATTACCTTTAACAATCTGGGATTTAATATGGAACTTCACGCCGGGCGCAATCTGTGGGAGGAACTTCATATCCCTTGTATTAATATTCTCATGGATCACCCGTTCTGTTATAGGAATGCGCTGGACAACGCGCCGGTTAATTCCGTAGTACTCTGCACGGATCGCAACCATATGCGCTATCTGCAGCGTTTCTACCCACGGATTCCAATCACAGGTTACCTTCCTCATGCGGGCAAAGAATTGCCGGGGGAGAGAACGCCGATTGCCGGCCGCAGTATTGACGTGTTGTATGCAGGTAATTTGTCGAAGACTTTTGCCAATAACATTATGCCGGATTTGTCAAAATATACTTCGTTCAACGCCGGGAAAGTTTGCCGCCGGGCGTATGAGGATTTAGTGGCGCACCCATTTAAGACGACGGAACAGTCCCTGGAGGAAGCGTTATTGGCAGAAGGGCTCAAACTGTCCGATGATGAATTAAAAAATATCATTGCAGATTTGCATTTTGTCGACCTTTACGCCGTCTCTTATTACCGTGAGAAGACCGTGCGGTCGTTGGCAGAATATGGGTTGAATGTACGGATTTACGGGGCCGGATGGGAAAAATGTTCCTGGATCCAATTGCCCAATGTGGATTATCGTGGTAAGATTCCGGCAGAAGAAGTCGTGGAAAAGATGCGAGACGCCAAGATTGTCCTCAGTACGATGACCTGGTTTAAAGACGGCACGCACGACCGCGTATTTAACGGCATGTTACAGGGTGCGGTCGCCATGACGGACACCTCCGGCTACATGAAAGAGGAATTCTGTGGGGTATGTGATGGGGATAGTTCCCGGGATGACAGCCGGGAGCTGGTATTTTTCGAGTTGGAAGAATTAGAAAAGCTGCCGATTTTGGCGGAGGAAGTATTAATCAATCCCGGGTTAGCGCAGAAGATTGCCGACAGGGGCTATGCGAAAGCTGAGAAATCCCATACCTGGAAGGCACGCGCGCTGGAATTGGAATATGATCTATTGAAACATCTTTAATTGTGGAGGAATATGATGGGCGGCTATATAAATGATTATTTGTCAGGCTTGCTGCAGCCGGCTATGCAATATCTATGGACAAATTATGATTATTGTTATTTGAAGGCAATGCATGAAAAAAACCGAAACGTTGGGTGTAAGACGATTATTGCCGGGTCTTCCCATGCCATGAACGGAATTGTTGAAACAGAACTGCCGGGGAGCGTCATTAATTTCTCTATTTCTTCCCAGGACGTCTACTTTGATTATCTCAATGTGAAACGGGCGGTAGAGGAAGGGAAACAACGGATAGAGAATTGCATTATAAATATTGGCTATTATATGCTTTACCAGGATTTGTCCCTCAGCAAGACCTTGGGGTATCTAATGTCCGATGTGTATGGTCCCTTATTTGGGGACGTTCATAATTATACAGGGGAGATTGTGCCGGCGGCTGACGGCATGGATTCCGGTGATTGGAAACAGCAGTTGTATATGGACTTTGCCCATCGATATTTTGAGCGCGAGAGTTCTTATTATGGGGAACTGAAAGCCAGGGAGCAGAATAACCGCTTGCTTGCCAATGGGGTTATTTGGCAGAAATTAACGGAGGAAGAGAAAGAGTCCTATGCGATAGAGCGGACGGCAGACCATAACCGCCTCAAAAAGCATCAGGCGTCCCGAGATGAAAATGGGAGAATTGTACGGGAAATGGTGGAATACCTTCACGGGAAGGGGATGAAACCGATGTTTGTGATTTTTCCATTTACCCGGTTGTATAATAAATATATTGATCCGGATTACAAAAAGGATATTTTTGGCTTATTAGACAGTCTGCCTTTGGAAGTGGAATTCTTGGATATGAATGATTTTCCCGATATGTTTGGGGACGAGGACTTCTTAGACACGGATCATCTGAATTTGCAGGGAGCCAGGAAGGCGACAAGGCTGTTGGGCAGTTTCATGGCCGGAGTGGGAAATGAGGATGACGGGATAGGAGAAAGTTTATGAATAGGCAGGAAATGTATGTAAATCAGGTCGGGGAATTGCTTGACGGCGTTGACCGCGGGGATTTTTCAGGCGCCTCAGATATTCCTGCACAGTACACCTATGGGCATTTAAACGCATTGTTCCAACTATCAGGGCAACTGCAAAACGGACAGAAATTGTATGAGAAATTATACGACAGGATTGTGGAATTTGGTAAGCGCAAGATACAAGAAAAGATATTGTGTGGGCAGAAAATAAGGGTTGCTTTTTTGGCAATATCGGCTGCGGAGTGGGCGGCAGATAGTGTTTACCGCATGTTTTCAAAAGATGAACGGCTGGAGTGTTTTGTGGTTATGTGTCCATTGGTGGATAGAACGGTGGAGGACAGAAGGAAGACGGAAGAACAGAGTTACCGTTATTTTTACAATCATCATTATGATGTAAGACGGATCTACCAGAGTGATAAAGACGCTTGTGCGGGTTGGGAGCAGATAGGCGGACTTCCCGATATTGCCGTTCATCTGACTTCGTGGTATGAGTCTTTGCCGGTTCCATATCAGATAGAACAGTTTCCCCTGAATATTGTTAATTGCTATATTCCGTATGCGATGTATGTAGAAAACAGTTGTGATGGGAATTATGTAAAACAGGCAGTATACAACAAAGAATTTATAAACCTGATGTGGAGGGTTTATGCAGACTCGGAGGCCAATTTAGCGGGCTATGCGAAATATGGATTCCTTCATGGGAAGAACGTGCGCTATTCGGGATTCGCCAAGATGGATCATTTTTTGGAGAAGAAGGAATACACAGAAGAACAGATTAGGAACATATGGAAGATTCCGCCAGACAGCGATGCAAAAGAAATTAAAAAGATTATCATTGCGCCGCATCATACGCTAGATTCCTCTGATATCATAGTATTCTCGACGTTCACCCGCAACGCGTATTTTTTACTGTATCTGGCGAGGAAATATCAAGATAAAGTTTCTTTTATTTTTAAACCGCATCCGAATCTGAGGATGAAGGCTGTACTGTACAGATATTTTAACTCTTGTGAGGAGTATGAGGCATATCTACAGGCTTGGCAGTCCCTTCCCAATGCCAGAGTTTCGGAGGAGGAGGGATATTTGGATATCTTTGCTACGTCTGACGGTATGATTATGGACTCAGCGTCTTTCCTGGGAGAATATTTGTACGTCAATAAGCCGATGCTGTTTTTGACGAGGGAGGGGCAGGCATTCAACGCCTTGGGCGAGAAATTGGTTTCCGGTTATTATACGGCAAAAGGGGAAGATTTCATGGCAATCGAGCAGTTTATGGAGCGCGTCATCTTACAAGGGGAAGATACCATGAAGGATAAAAGAACCCGGATTTTTGCGGAAGAAATGGATTATGCAGGCAAAAATGGCTGCAGCGCGTCAGAGTTTATCTGCAAAGATATCATGAATATGATGGATGGTTCAAAGTAAAGGAGGCAAGATATGCAAGCAATTATATTGGCAGCAGGCATGGGAAAGCGCCTGAAATCATTAACGGAACATAATACGAAATGTATGGTAGAGGTAAACGGCGTGACATTGATTGAGCGCATGCTGCGCCAACTGGAAGCGGTTCATTTATCGCGGATTGTGATTGTTGTAGGTTATCAGGGGCAGAAGTTGATAGATTTTGTATCTGGTTTAAGTATTCAAACGCCTATCATTTATGTGAATAACCCGATTTATGATAAGACAAATAATATCTATTCCCTGGCATTGGTGAAAGACCATCTCTGCCAGGAAGATACACTGCTGTTGGAATCAGATATTATTTTTGAAGATTCTGTCTTGGAGACAATATTGCATGATTTACGCGATACGTTGGCGTTGGTGGATAAATACGAGAGCTGGATGGATGGCACTTGTGTGAAACTGGGGGAGGACGATAGCATTGAAGCATTCGTACCCGGAAAGCAGTTGAAATTCGAGGAAGTGGACGAGTATTATAAAACCGTAAATATTTATAAGTTCAGCAGGCATTTTTCTAAGAAATGTTATGTGCCGTTCTTAGTGGCCTATCAGGAGGCGCTTGGAGACAATGAATATTACGAACAGGTGCTGCGTGTGATTACCATTTTGGATAATCCTGAGATTAAAGTCAAGCGTTTGAACGGACAGCTGTGGTATGAGATTGATGATATTCAGGATCTTGATATTGCATCTTCGATGTTTGCCGTAGACGATGCGCAAAAGTTATCCTTAATACAGCAACGCTATGGCGGTTACTGGCGGTATCCGCGCGTGCTTGATTTCTGCTATTTAGTCAATCCCTATTTTCCTCCGCAGAAGATGCTGGATGAAATAAAAGCAAGTTTTGAGCCTTTGCTGACACAATATCCGTCCGGGATGCGTGTCAACGCACTGCTTGCCGCCAAGAATTTTGGCGTGCGGGAAGAACATATTTTAGTGGGCAATGGAGCAGCAGAACTGATTAAGGCGTTAATGGGGCAGTTGCCAGGCAGGATTGGCATGGTGTGTCCCACGTTTGAGGAATATCCCAACCGCTGCCGGAAAGAGGATATCCTGGCATTTACCCCGGATAATGCTGATTACAGTTATACATCCAAGGATTTGACCGATTATTTTGGGGATAAGGATATTGAGACGCTTTTGCTGATTAATCCAGATAATCCTTCTGGCAATTATATTCCCCATGGTGATATGATGAATTTGGTGGAATGGGCGAAGGGCAAACAGCTCCATCTGATTGTCGATGAATCTTTTGTTGACTTTGCAGATGAGAGCGAGCGTACGCTGATTGAACAGAAGATACTGGAAGAAAATCCGCATCTATATGTGATGAAGAGCATTTCTAAGTCGTACGGCGTGCCCGGGCTGCGCCTTGGCGTTCTGGCGTCCGGCAATACTTCTGTTATTGCCGGGTTGAAAAAGGACGTCGCAATCTGGAATATTAATTCATTTGCGGAATTCTATATGCAGATTATGGAGAAATATACGGGGGATTACGAGGCGGCGCTTGGTTTTTCCCGCAAAGAGCGGTCAAGGCTGCAAGACAAGCTGGGAGAAATGCCTCAGCTCCGTGTAATCCCCTCCCAGGCAAACTATATCATGGTGGAACTGATAAACGGTGCTTCTTCCAGGGAGCTGACCCAAAATCTGTTGGTGAAACATGGAATCTTTGTAAAAGATTTGTCTGAGAAACTTGGCGGGAAGAATTATCTTCGCCTTGCTGTTAGGAATAGGGAAGATAACGACAGACTCTTGTTGGCATTGGAACAGGAACTTGGAAAAGGATAAGTGATGAATCAGAAAGAAGATAAAAAAATACTAATAATTACCCACCAGCTTTCCCGTACGGGCGCGCCAATTGTGCTATTGGATATGATGCGGGCATACCGGCGTCATGGGTATCAATTGGAAGCGGTTGCCATGATGGACGGCGAGCTGCGCAGGGACATTGAAGAAATGGGCGTTCCGCTTACGGTGCAGGAGCATTTTCTACAGCAAAGCGAGGCATTCTTTGCGTATGCAGGGGGATTTGACCTTGTAGTTGCCAATACGCTCGTTACGTTTGAGGCCGTCCATCTGCTAAAATATCTAAAGGTTCCCGTGCTCTGGTGGCTGCATGAGGGCAGGCAGTATTTTGAACTTTTTGCAAATGTGCTTCCGGATTTTAGAACTCTGCCGCCGAATATCCATGTACTTTCTGTTGGGCATTATGTGCGGGAAGTCATTGAGGAATTATACGGCGTGCACACGGAAATCCTGCATTTTGGCGTGTCGGATGTTCCGTCGCGCCACACAGGGCACAGGGATGGAAATAAGGTGCGTTTCCTCACCGCAGGCACATATTCGAGGGTAAAAGCGCAAGATGTGCTGGTAGAGGCAATCCGCAGACTGCCCGGGGATTATCTGGCGCGCGCAGAATTTTTCTTCTGCGGCAATGAACAGATGTATGATGAATCGGTGTTCCTGCCGGTGAAACAGCTTTGCGGGGAGTATGAGAATGTTACGCTGCTTCACCAGCTCTCACGTCAGGAGACTCTAGCGTGGATGGAGAAATGCGACTGCCTCATTGTGCCTTCGAGGGTCGACCCGATTCCCACGGTGGCGGCGGAAATGATGATGAAAGGAAATCTCTGTCTGTGCACAGATGTATGCGGGATTGCGCATTACATGGTAGATGGTGTCAATGGTTTTACGGTGCCGCCGGAGGATGCAGACGCCCTGGCGGGCAAGATAAAATATGTGATTGACTGTTGTGGGGAGTTGGAACCTTTGCGGCAGGCGGGCAGGCAGATTTATGAGCAATATTTTTCTATGGCAGTCTTTGAGAAGAATATCATGGAATTGGCAGAATGTTATATACGGGAGAAAGAGTAGAAAGAGAGGACTACTGGAATTATGGAGACATTGGGTGCAACAGTGGTAATAACGGCTTATAACCAGAAACAAAATCTTGCGCTCTGCCTGGAATGGTTACAGGGCGTTTCCGGGATTACAGATATCATAATCGTGGACAATGGTTCTACAGACGGAACGCCGGAAATGCTCGCGAAAATACGGGGGGGGGGGGGTATATTTATTTTGACGAAGGATTCCAAAGTTATGGAAAGGTTTGGAATGCCGTTGTAGATAATTTCCCTATGAGTGAGGTCATTGTGTTTATGGAACCGCAGTATATTTTAGGTAATGCATGTATTGTCAGGCTGATGGAGGTGCTTCAGCAAGAGAAATGTGGCATTGCGGCGCCGATGTGCAATGGATTTGAGAATTATCAGCATATGGATATTGACACTGTGGAACATTTGCTCCGCCAAGAAAAAGCGTTGACGGCGGAAGAGGGAGCCGATTTTCGCAGCCTGGACATTGCGCATGGCGTGTGGGCGGTGACCCGGGAGGCCCTGGAAGAAAACGGCCGGTTTGAGGAACTGTTGGGCGATCCCAAGAATGTGTTTTTAGATTATAAAATGCGGCTGGTGCAGAAGGGCTATCCGTTTATTGTCTGCAGCCGGGCGTTGGCCTATGACTCGCTTTGCGGGCGCGGAAAACCGTATGCTCCTGTTGTCTCTGAAAAGGATGACAGGGAAGTATTGAAAAGCAAATGGCAGATGAATTATTTTAATCTGGCGCCGAACAGGAATCTTGCCAACTTGATTGAGGAGGAGAAGGATGCGCCCATACGCGTGTTGGAGATTGGCTGCGATTTAGGGGCAACTCTGCTGGAAATCAGAAACAAATATCCGAACAGCCAATTATATGGCCTGGAAATTAACGAATCGGCAGTTGCGATTGCCAGGTATTTGGTAGAAGCGCAGGCAGGCAACATTGAGGATAAAGAGATTCCCTTTGAGGGAACGTTTGATTATATTCTCTTTGGGGATGTGCTGGAACATCTGTGGGATCCGCAGGGAGTTCTTCGGTATTGCAGGGAGAAATTAAGCGAGCATGGGGCTGTCTTGGCGTGCATACCCAATTTGATGCATATTTCTGTAATGCGGCAGCTCATAAACGGCAGATTCCAGTATGAAGACACCGGGCTGTTAGACAGAAGCCATATACATTTGTTTACATATTACCAGATTATCCTCATGTTTCAGGAGGAAGGTTATACGGTGGAAGAAATGAGGAATATTACCCCTCCGTTTAGCCCGGAGGAGGCAGAATTAGCAGAAAAACTGTTGGAGCTCTCTGCGAGCACAGA
The DNA here is from genome assembly GCA_910589635.1 of uncultured Lachnospiraceae bacterium. Classification (GTDB taxonomy): domain Bacteria; phylum Bacillota; class Clostridia; order Lachnospirales; family Lachnospiraceae; genus Petralouisia. The sequence goes on from CAJUTD010000002.1 coordinate 41,451, forward strand.
AATGCATATGTACCAGACGTTTCAATATTTAGTAAGGGCAAGGAAGTGAGAGATAAGAATATGTTAAATGATAAGGTAATTTTAATTACGGGCGGTACAGGCTCGTTTGGGAAGAAATTTTTAGAAAAAATATTTGCGGAGTATGAACCGAGGAAGGTGATTATTTATTCCCGGGACGAATACAAACAAAGCGTGATGAAGATGGAATACGCAGACAAGGTTGACATGAGCAGGGTGCGTTTCTTTATCGGGGATGTGCGGGATAAAGAGCGGATGAAGCGCGCGTTTGTGGGTGTGGATTATGTAATCCATGCGGCGGCTATGAAACAGGTGCCTACCTGCGAGTATAATCCAATGGAAGCAATTAAGACTAACATCCATGGGGCACAAAATGTGATAGATGCAGCGTTAGACTGCGGAGTGGAAAAGGTTGTGGCGTTATCCACGGACAAAGCAGTCAACCCAATTAATCTGTACGGCGGTACTAAGCTTGTCTCTGATAAGCTGTTCATAGCAGCGAACGCCTATATCGGCAACAATTACAATACCGTATTTTCTGTGGTTCGGTATGGCAATGTTGCAGGCAGCAGGGGTTCGGTGATACCTATCTGGAAGAAGGTGATTGAAAGTGGAGGCGATACGCTGGGCGTGACGGACATGCGCATGACGCGGTTCTGGATTACATTAGATGAAGGCGTTGAACTGGTATTCAAAGCGCTCAGGGAGTCCAAGGGCGGCGAAACCTATATCTCTAAGATTCCCTCTTTCCATATTGGGGATTTGGCAGAGGCGATGCTTCCCGGATGTAAGATTGATGAGTTCGGCATTCGCGAGGGCGAAAAACTGCATGAAGTCATGGTCACAAAGGATGATTCCTTTATGACCTACGAGTATGAAAACCATTATATCATTTATCCACATTTCGAGTGGTGGAATCCGCAAAGAAATTATACCCGGGGGGGGGTAAAAGTTTCAGAGGGCTTTGAATACAACTCTGGGAATAATACACAATGGCTGAGTGTTGAACAGTTGCGGGAAGCGTTAAAATATATGTAAATATATGTATTAGGTTTATATAGTTTAGAAGAACTTGCAGAGGAGTGGTATTGTGGATAACGTAAACCGTGGGCTGCTGGTGGTGTTGATTGCCCATAATGAGCTTGCATATGTGAAGTTAAATGTAAAGATTCTTGCGCAGGAGTTGAAAAACACGGGCGGAGAGATTGTTGTTGTGGATAATTATTCCGATGATGGGCTTCGCGAGTGGCTGGAGGGACAGAACCTTGCCTCTTATATGATCGCCGATGAGGGTCTTGAAGGTTATGGTAGGATCCTTGAGATTGTCAATGGGCAGTTTGCAGACGGCAGGGATTTGCTGCTTGTTCGCGCCAACTATTTTCTGGCGCCCGGAAGCATCGCCCATATGCAGGCTGCGCTGCGTGACAGTGAAGATATTGCAGCCGCAGGTCCGGTTGGAAATACGCTTCCAGGGGAGCAGAAATGTTTTTCCGGGAATACTTACGAGGAGGCAGCGGCGTTTGCAGACAGGCAGCAGGCGGAGACGGTGCGCACCGCTTATCTCGATATGGATGTCATGATGGTAAAGGGCAGTACCCGGGGAAGCCTGGATGTGGAGGCGCCGATTCCCCAGGCGGTGATGCGGGGATATATGAGGCGTGTGCTCAGGCAGGGGCTTCGTCTGGCAGTCGCTAAAAAAGCCGTATGTTTTGCAGTTGGCAGTACGAAGGACGAGCCTTACCGGGCGCTTGCCCCTGAGTTATACCGCAAGGAAAAGTTGCACCATCTCTTGTACAGTTTTGGGGACGTTGAATATCAAGGGGTGTATCTTTATAAATATCTGGAACCGGGCATATTGATATACCTCAATGACTTAGGCAAGGAGCAGAAGAACAATGTATTTTCAGAGCCTTGGCCTGTCGATGAAGTGTTCTTGTCCACGGAGGAGGAAGCGGACAGGACCAGGGGAATATTGGAAGATCTGCCTCAAAAGGATGTTTTATTTGTCACTCTGCCCCTGCGCAGGCCTTATGGGGGCAAGCTGGTCCATACCGCTATAGAGACGTTTATTTCCAGTCTGGATGAAGAGAAATATGTGGATATAGAATGGTATACGGCCGCCAATGAAGATTTTTGGAATGCGGCGCCCACCAAGCATATGCATCCGATTGTCAAACCTACCGTACCCAGGATGTACGGCGTTCCCGATACGGACATGGGGGAGATTGTGCAATGCGTGTGCGGACGATTTATTTCCCCATTGGAGCAGCTTTTGGGTGTTTCTTTTGCACAGGATTTTGTACAAGGGCTCTGTTTAAAAGCCTCTTATGTCCTGAAAGAGCGGCATAGCTATATGCAGTTTTACCGTGAAGTAATTAACCGTGTAAAGCCGAAAGTCATTATTTATTCCCATGGACAGGATATGTCGCTTACTTATCTGCGCGATTTGACGCTGGAACTGGGAATTCCCACATTGGAGGTAGCCCATGGGGTTGGCCGGGTCAATACTTACCATAAGAACCTTGTGTATGCGGATTATCATCTCGTATACAGCGATATTGTCGCCGCCAAAAGTTTAGAGCAGGGCAACGACAGGGTAATAGGCATAGGCAAACCCGGTGTGTATGAGTGTGTAAAACAGATGGATAACCCATATCCCCTGATCGTTATCTCCTTTATCTCAAGTACGGAAAAAGAGATCTTCCCTTATGCCAGGAATCTGGCCGCCAGGCTGGATAAGCAGAAATATTTGATTATTTACAAAGCGCATACGGCGGAAATCAATGAGGATGATAAACTACAGCAGATAGCCGAAGAATTGGGGAATATGCAAATTGTGGGCGGAGAGCTCGACATCAGGGAAGTCGCGGAGTTGTCCGATATTGTAGTTGGAATACGCAGCTCGGCTATTTTTGACGTCCTGCCATACCCGATGCTCAAAGTAATCGCTGTGCGGGATAAGCTGGAAAATGTCAGCGAGGCCCGGCCGAATGAAATTATTGAGGCGGTGGCTGCAGCCGGGGAGCTTGTCCTGGCAGAGGATGAAGAGCAGCTCTATGAGGAGGTTGTCAGCTACAAGCGCGGGATGCGTTATCGGCAGGATGTCAATACGTTTTGGCCGAGCGACGCCGGCGAGAGATTCCGCGCTTTGGTCGACAGTTATTTATAAACAGATATTGCCAGAATTACGGGATGGTTTGATGGCGGCAAAGAATTTAGGAAAAGTCTTATTGAGAGAGGATATCAGATAGCAATGGCAGCAGGGAAAATATATTTTTTGGAAGATGCGGACGTCGGGCTTCGCACATTGGAGGAAGCGGATGCAGACGGCAATTACCAAAATTGGTTTAATGACGCGCAAGTTTGTAAATACAATTCGCACCATAGATTTGCAATGGCAAAAGAAGAATTGCTGGCCTTTATCAGAAGCAGCCATAATTTGCGGGATGCGCTCATTTTGGCAGTGGAGAAAAAGGAAACGGAAGCGCATATTGGAAATATCTCGTTGCAGAACATCAATTATTTTGACCGGGCGGCGGAGATTTCCTTTATATTTGGAGACAAAGCAAATTGGGGGCAGGGGTATGCCGCCAAGGCGGCTCGCCTGTTAATCAATCATGCGTTCTTGCAGTTGGGGCTCAGGCGCATTTTCTTCGGTACGTCCGCGGCGAACCTTGCTATGCAGAAGGTGGGCGAAAAGCTCGGCTTTCGCAGAGAAGGCGTACGCCGGGAGGCGCTTTTTAAAGACGGCAGGTTTTATGATATTTACGAGTATGGGTTGTTGAAGGAAGAATGGGAGTGCGGGGATGTATAAAGTTGCGATTATAGGGGCGGGAAAGATCGCCTCGGGCTTTGACGCCCCGGACAGCCCGGATATTTTGACCCATGCGCACGCCTGCCGGCAAAGTCCGGCATTCTGCCTGGCGGGTTTTTATGACAGTGACCTTGGGCGTGCGAAAGAGGCGGCAAAGAAATGGGGCTGCCGCGCTTACCCGGCTTTGGAGGCTGCGCTGAGCGAGGCGGAGGTGGTAATCTGCTGCGTGCCGGACGCATATCATGGACAGATGCTTATGGAAATCTCAAATTATCAGCCCAGGTTAGTGATCGCAGAAAAGCCTTTGGCAGTTTCCGTGACGGAGGGGGAAGCAATCCGGCGTATCTATCACGGCAGGATTCCGCTTCTTATAAACTACAGCCGGAGGTTCCTGCCGGAATTCCACAGCCTGCGGGAAGAAATCAGGCAGTATGGGAAGTTCCTAAAAGGCGTTGGGTATTACGGAAAAGGCGTTCTGCATAATGGCTCCCACATGATAGATTTGCTGGGGTTTCTATTTGGCGGCGTGCAGTGTCTGGAAGTTTTTCCGGGGGAAATCCCTGATTTTGCAGGAGACGCCAGCAAGGATTTGGCGTTGCAGGTTCAGGGAGCGTTATTCTATATGCTTGCTGTCGACAGCAGGGCTGTTACCGTTTTTGAGCTGGAATTGTTTTTTGAGAAAGCGCGCGTGCGCATCTTAGACGGCGGCACGGTGATCGAGGCGTATGAGACAAAAGAATCTGCTGCATACCAGGGATATTATAATTACGCTCTTACGGAGCGCAGGAGCGTTAATTACAGCCAGGCTCTGGCAGGCCTGCTGGACAATGCGCAGAAATTCCTGGACAGCGGAGAGGAGTTAATGTGTTCGCTGGAGGATGGGCTGCATGTGCTGCGTCTGTGTACGCAGATAAAAGAGGAATCCTTATGAAAAAGTTATTGTTGTTTGCCAGAGACCCGGGCGGGGCGAATGTAATTGTGCCCATATATGAAAAGATAAAAGATAAATATGAGGTTTTGGTCTATGCCAAAGACTTTGCATGGAAACGTTTTGCAGATGCCAAGATACCGGCCGGGAATATAAAAGAGGAGTGCGGGGCGCAGTCTTCTGCGGACATTTCAGGTTTCTTAAAGCGGCACAAGCCGGATATGTTGGTTACCGGCACGAGCCTTGACGATTTCACAGAGCGTTATCTGTGGAGAGCCGCAGCAGAACAGCAAATCAAATCCTTTGCCATTTTAGACCAGTGGATGAATCTGGGAATCCGTTTTTCTGACTGCGATTACAGCCAGGAGGAAAGGTACCGTGGGAATCCACGGCATCCCTATCTGCCGTATCGGATTCTGGCGATGGATGAGTTAGCCGGGGAATTGTTGAAACAAGACGGTATCCATGCAGATAAGATTATTCTCACAGGGCAGCCGCATTTTGATACGGTTCGTGACAGGTTTCAGCGCGCCGGGCAGGTATATGGACAGGACAGATGCAATGTGGTCTTTGTGTCGGAACCGATCTATCACGATTATGATCTTTGTGATGGGACAAAGCGGTATTGGGGCTACAATGAGCGGACAATTTTTGACAGCTTGTACCGCAGCCTGGAAAAAGCGGCGGCAGATGCCCCGCGGCCAATCAGGCTGATTATCCGTCCACACCCCAGGGAGGACAGGAGATATTGGGAGGCCATGGCAGAGAAATATAACAATGATACCATCACTATGACGGTAGACAGTGAAAACGACAGCTTTTCTTTGATGAAAAGTGCGGATTTGGTCTGTGGCATGTCTTCGATGTTCCTGTTGGAAGCTGTGATTTGTGGAAAACAGGTGTTGAGCATTATGATTGGCTTAAAGAGGGAGAATCCCTTTGTTTTAGATAAAATTGGACAGTGTAAGAGTATCTTATCGGAGGCAAAGCTGCAAGAGAAGATTAGAAAGGCTTTGCATAAGAGTGTTTATTTGGCTCTAAACGCAGGGGAGGGGGTATCTGCTTTCGGATATCCGAAAGGAGTTGTCAAAGCAACAGATGCGATTATACAGTTGATAGAGGAGGAAATGGCAGAATGAGTGTGTTGGCAATTAATGGCGGTGAAAAGGTCAGGACAAAATTATTCCCGGCGTACCGTGTGATTGGACAAGAGGAACAGCAGGCGGTTGCCAGGGTATTGGAGAGCGGCATACTCTCCAAGTACCTTGGATGCTGGGCAGACGATTTCTATGGCGGGCCGCAGGTGCAGGCGATGGAGCGCGAGTGGGCAGAGTATTATGGCGTGAAACATGCCATTTCCGTGAATTCTGCCACGTCTGCGCTGTATTGCGCAGCGGGGGCAGTCGGCTTAGCGCCTGGAGACGAGGTAATCGTTTCACCTTATACGATGTGCGCTTCCGCTACGGCTCCCTTAATCTATAATGCCGTTCCGGTATTTGCGGATATCGAGTATGATTATTACTGTCTGGATGCGGATGATATTGAACGTAAAATTACAGATAAGACGAAGGCGGTTATCGTTGTGGACATTTTGGGCCAGCCGTATAATGTGGCCAGAATTAATGAGATTGCGAAAAAGCATGGACTGTATATTATCGAGGACAATGCCCAGGCGCCGCTGGCAGCGTTTAATGGCCAATATGCGGGAACCTTTGGTGATATTGGTATTTTTTCGCTGAATTACCACAAGCATATCCATTGCGGAGAGGGCGGCATTCTGGTGACAAATGATGATGGGCTTGCAGAGCGTATGCGCTTAATCCGCAACCACGCAGAGGCTGTAGTAGAGAATAAAGGCGTCACCAATCTTAATAATATGATTGGTTTTAATTTCCGCATGACGGAAATAGAGGCGGCGATTACCAGGGAGCAATTGAAGAAATTGAGATGGCTGGTGGAAGAGCGCAGGAGAAACGTCCGTTATTTGGAAGAAAATCTGGCAGATATTCCGTTCCTCACGATGCCGGGAATCCGCGAGGGCTGCGAGCACTCTTATTATATCCACGCCATGAAATACGATGAGTACATGACCGGCGTGCCCAGGGAAAAATTTGTGGCGGCGATGCAGGCGGAGCTGGCGCCCATTGAACTGAGGGAAGGCGAAGGGGTTAAAATAGGGCTTGGCTATTTAAAACCCTTATACGCGCAGCCGCTGTTCCGGCAAAAGACGGCTTATGGAAATACCGGTTATCCGTTTTCCCAGAGCGTAAGCTATGATGAGGGTATATGCCCGGTTTGTGAAAAAATCTGTAATTCAGAGACGATTTTCCATGAGCTGATGCGCCCCTTTATGAGCAGGGAAGACCTTGACGACGTGCTTGGCGCGTTCCACAAGGTAGCGGATAATCTGGACGAGTTGAGAAGATAATGACGAAGCATTTTATACAAGGAGGGATTGCCATGGCAGAGAAATGCCTTGCGGTGATTACTGCGCGGGGAGGGAGCAAACGTGTCCCGCGCAAAAATATTAAAGAGTTTTGCGGGGAGCCGATCATTGCATATTCCATCCGGGCGGCGCGGGGAAGCGGCGTCTTTGACGAGGTAATGGTATCTACGGATGATGAAGAGATTGCAGAAATTGCCAGGGGGCTCGGCGCACAAGTGCCTTTCCAGCGGTCGCCGGAGAATTCCGGGGATATGGCGATGACCCATGAGGTTGTGCTTGAGGTCTTGCGAAGGTATGAGGAGTTAGGCAAGAAATTTGATATTGTGTGCTGTATTTACCCGACCGCCCCGTTTCTCACGGCGTCGCGGTTAAGAGAGAGCATGGAAAAGTTACGGCAGGAGAAAGTAGACGGCGTTGTGCCGGTTGTCCGTTTTTCCTTTCCGCCGCAGCGGTGTTTTGTGATTAAGGAAGGACTGGTGTCCTATCAATGGCCGGAGAACCGATTGAAACGTTCCCAGGATCTTGAGCCTTACTACCATGACTGCGGGCAGTTTTATTTACTGCGCGTGGAGCCTTTTATCCGCGAGCAAAGTATGGTGTTAGCCAATACGGCGCCCATCATTCTGGACGAGAAAGAAGTGCAGGATATTGATACGCCGGAAGACTGGGAGATGGCACAGATGAAGTTTCGGCTGCTGCGTGGCGACAGTTAAGATGAAATGGAGGATGGGCAATGGAGAGGATAAAGGTTGGGAACAGGGAAATCGGGGCGGGACGCCCCGCGTATGTGATTGCAGAGATGTCGGCAAACCATGCCGGGAGTCTTGCACGTGCCAAAGAAATTATTCACGCGGCAAAGGAATCCGGTGCAGACTGTATAAAGCTCCAAACCTACACGCCGGATACCCTGACAATCGACTGTGATAATTCCTATTTTCAAATAGCGGATGGGACTTGGGGCGGCGAAAACTTGTACCATTTATATGGGAAGGCGTATACGCCCTGGGAGTGGCAGGGAGAACTCAAGGATGAGGCAGGGCGAGTGGGCATTGACTTTCTGTCTACGCCTTTTGATACAACGTCGGTAAATTTCCTGGAAGATTTGGGCGTTGATTTTTATAAGATTGCCTCCTTCGAGCTTGTGGATTTGCCGCTTATTTCCTATGTTGCTTCCAAAGGCAAGCCGATGATCATGTCGACTGGAATGAGCTCGATCGGTGAAATAGAAGATGCGGTGAAGACGGTGCGGGATGCAGGGAATGAGCAGCTTATACTGCTTCGCTGCGCCAGCGCATATCCGGCGATTACCGATGATATGAATTTAAAAACAATGCAGAATATGGCGGAAGTATTTGACGTTCCAGTGGGGCTTTCCGACCATTCCATGGGTTCGGTGGGCGCCATTACAGCGGTCGCGCTGGGGGCTTCTGTCATTGAAAAGCATTTCTGTCTGGACCGTGCAATTGAGAACCCGGATTCTTCTTTTTCTATGAATCCCCAGGAATTTTCCCAGATGGTAAAGGATATCCGACAGGCGCAGCGGGCAATTGGGCATGTTAAATACGGCGTTACGGAACAGGAAAAGTCCAATATTGTCTTTCGGCGTTCCATTTTTTGCGTACAGGATGTTAAGAAAGGGGAGAAGCTCACCGAAGAAAATATCAGGATTATCCGTCCTGGGTATGGCATGGCGCCCAAATACTATGGGCAGGTATTAGGGCAAGTGGCGCTTACAGATATCGCGCGGGGCACGCCGCTTGCATTTGGCATGATAGGGGAGGCGATGGAATAATGTCTGAGAGTATCCTTTATCTTACAAATAATGAAAATACTTTAGGATTCTTTGCATGGCTGAAAGAGAGATATACTGCCAAATTTTGTAGCGACGCATTGTGTCTGTCTCAGCTTGAGCAGTTTAAACCGGATATTGTTATCAGTTATAATTATAAATATATTATCGGCCGGGAATTGATTGAATATATGGAAGGGCGGATGATTAATCTCCATATTTCACTGTTGCCCTGGAACCGGGGAGCCAACCCGAATTTTTGGAGTTTTATGGACGATACGCCCAAAGGCGTTACCATCCACCAGATCAATGCAGGATTGGATAAAGGGAAGATTCTTTGTCAGAAGGAGTGTTTCTTTGATGCCAAAAAAGAGACTTTTTTATCCACTTATGACAAGTTAAACGAGGCGATCGTCACTTTATTTCAGGAAAATTGCGAGGACATCATCGGGGGACGGATTGCGCCAAAAGAGCAGCCCCCGGGAGGCAGTTACCATTCTGTAAAGGAGTTTGAGGAAGTCAAATCGCAGCTGGATTTTGCATGGTCTGATAATATTGCTTTGGTGCAGTCAAAATATAAAACGTACAAGGAAACAGAGATGAAAAGAGAGTAACGATGTTGTATATTAGAGTTGATATGAATAATCGTATTGCCACTGGGCATGTAATGCGCTGCCTGTCCGTGGCAGACGCGGCAAAAACGCTGGGTGAAGAAGTAACATTTCTTCTTGCTGATAACCAGGCGGCGGGGCTGGTCAGAAAGCGCGGGCATCATGCCGTTGTGCTGAATACGCCTTGGGATGATATGGCGGCGGAGCTTCCCAAATTGAGGGATATGATTTGGGATTATGGTATCGAAAGGATTCTCATTGACAGTTACCAGGTGACGCCCTCGTATCTGGGGGAATTGAAAAAGTATACGGAAGTCTTTTACCTGGATGATTTGAATGCATTCCATTATCCGGTGGACGGGCTGATATGCTATGCCAATTATTGGCAGAGATTCCAGTACGAGGAGAACTACACGGATACGAAACTGTTTCTGGGAACGCAGTACATACCGCTGGGGGAATCTTTTTCCCACTGTGGCCCCAAGGAAATAAAGCCAGGCGTGGAGCATTTACTGTTGCTCTCCGGGGGATCAGACCCTTATGATATCCTGGCTGGTATGCTTAGACAGATTCACAGGGAGAGATACAGAAAGATCAGTGTAATATGTGGTGTTTACTATCCCAAATACAAGGAATTATGTGATAAATACCAGAAGGATGAAAATATCAGCATCTACCAGGGCGTCCCGGATATGGTGCGTTTTATGCAGGAGGCAGATCTCGCTGTCTCCGCAGGAGGCACGACGCTTTATGAATTGTGTGCCGCGGGAACGCCTGCCATATCTTATTCCTTTGCGGATAACCAGTTAGGCAATGTGGAAAAATTCGAGGAGGACGGTATGATTTCTTATGCCGGGGATTTGCGGCGCGATCCTGTGGCGGAACACGTTGCCGCGTATCTCGATTATTTTGGGCAGAACCGGCAAGTGCGCGGGGAGCGGTCATTAAAAATGCAGGAATTGGTAGATGGAAAAGGCGCTTTACGCATTGCAAGGGCGTTGATGGAATAGTGGGGGTTTATGATGATACCATATGGAAGGCAGATTATAGAAGACGATGATATACAGGCAGTGGTGGATGTGCTGAAATCAGACTACCTCACCACAGGGCCCAAGATTGCAGAATTTGAAAAGAGTGTGGCAGATTATGTGGGCTCGAAGTATGCGGTGGCAGTTTCTAACGGTACGGCAGCTCTGCATGCGGCATGTTTTGCAGCGGGAATCGGCGCGGGGGACGAGGTCATTACCACGCCGATTACTTTTGCGGCGTCAGCAAATTGTGTGCTGTATTGCGGCGGCAAACCGGTGTTTGCCGATATTGACCCGCAGACATACAACATAGATGCAGAGGATATTAAGAGGAAAATAACCGCCAGGACGAAGGCGATTATACCGGTGCATTTGGCAGGGCAGCCCTGTGATATGGATGCTATCCATAAGATTGCCGAAGAATACCGTCTTACGGTAATAGAGGATGGCGCACACGCCCTGGGTTCCGTCTATAAGGGGAAGAAAATTGGCGCACTTTCGGATATGACGACGTTCAGTTTCCATCCGGTAAAGCCCATTACCACCGGCGAGGGTGGTATGGTTGTCACTGACGACGAACAACTGTACCAAAAGCTTGTGCTTTTCCGCAGCCACGGGATAACAAGGGATGCGTCGCTGTTGACCGAGGATGGCGGGCCGTGGTTTTATCAGCAATTGGAACTCGGCTATAATTATCGGATTACGGATATCCAATGTGCGTTAGGATATTCACAGATGAAGAAATTGCAGCGTTTTATCGGACGCAGGCGTGAATTGGCGGCGCGGTATGATGAAGCGTTAAAGGATTGTCCGCATCTTTTGCTGCCATATCAGCTTCCGCAGACAGACAGCGGCTATCATCTCTATATTATTCAGGTGACGGACTGTGACAGGAGACAAGTTTTTGAAGAACTGCGCGAAAAAGGCATTGGGGTCAATGTGCATTATATCCCGGTGTATTATCATCCTTATTACCGTGAACATGGTTACCGGGACGTTTGTTGTCCCCATGCGGAGCAGCTCTATCAGCGGATGATCAGTATTCCGCTTCATGCGGGTATGACGGACGCGGAGCAGGATTACGTGGTAAAATGTATCAAGGAAACAGTGGGATTTATTTAATTTTAAAACAACCTAATGAAAAACAACTTTCTTTACGATATATATATCAGAGTATTTTACAAGAAAGGACGAAGATATCATGGAAGATAATCGTAAAGAGCAAGCAGAGGCTTTGGAAGCGTTAAAGGATTATAATCCCAAGGTCTGTAAAGCATTGAAAGAGGTCATTCCCGAGGTCAAGGGAGAGCGCAAGGAAGACACTCAGGAATATCTGGACTATATTTTTAAAGGGATTAACTGGGAGCTTCAGGTAGTCAACGGCACAATGACGCTTTTGAATGAGAAAGAGGAGCAGGTATCGAAGGATGACCTGAATGAGATAGTAGTTCAGATTAACGATGCCTATACGTCTAAGGATGATAACAAGCTCGCACAGATTATGGAAGAAAAACTGCTGCCGTTTGTGGAGAAGTTAGGTACATATATTGAGAAAGCCCTGGCATAGAGGGAAGAGAATATTTCATACAACAGATAGGGAGTTTCATAGAACTTAATTTCTGTTGTGCTATATTTGGTGAGATATGTTTGAAAGCGTGAAAATTATCATGGATGATAAGCGAAGTACAAGGATGTAGACAGCGAAACGTATAGCACAGTTTATAAAAAGTTCATGGTAAGGGAATGATAATTCTGCCATGGGCTTTTTTATCTTATAGAATTTGGAAGGTAATGTATGGAGAGTTACGAGATATCAAAAGAGGAATTGAGGCAGTTACAGCTCATTCAGCTGGAATTATTGCAGGAGGTAAACCGCATTTGTAAGAAATGTGGGATCAGATATAATATTGTTGCCGGTACGCTCTTAGGGGCTGTGCGCCATCAAGGTTACATACCCTGGGATGACGATGCGGACGTGGCGTTGCTGCGGCCGGAGTACGAGAAGTTCCGTAAGGCGTGTAAGACAGAACTTAACCATGAAAAGTTTTACTTTCAGGATCACCGCGCGACGAAGGGTTACCGCTGGGGATATGGTAAGCTGCGCCGGAAAGGCACGGTATTCCTTCGGCAGAATCAGGAGCATATGACATACGAGCAGGGAGTCTTTATTGACATTTTTCCTCTGGACGGCGTGCCTGACAATTACCTTCTGAGAAGCCTTTTTAATTTTGAATGTTTTTGCGTGCGCAAGATGCTGTGGGCGCGGGTCGGCAAGGTAGCGGACAAGAATCCGCTGATGCGGGGCTGGTATGGTCTGTTGGACAAAGTGCCGGAGCAGAGGATTTTTGCTCATTACCATAAGATGATTCGCCGAAGCAGACGGTTTGGCGGCAGGATGGTCAGGACGCTTTTATATCCCACGGCTAATAATGAATACGGCTATTACCGCTGCTGGTATGAGAAAACGGTTCCAATGGAATTTGAGGGTGTCGAATTTGAAGCCATTCGCGATTACGATTCATACTTGAGGTATGAATATGGAAACTATATGGAATTACCGCCGGAGAATAAGCGCAAGGTACATCCGGTATCGCAGTTGAAAATAGACGTAGGGAAATGATGCGCAGAGGATAAGAATATGAAAAAAGTGATAACATACGGCTCATTTGACTTGTTTCATGAGGGGCATTACCAACTGCTCAAGCGGGCGCGTGAATTGGGAGACTACCTGATTGTCGGGGTCACAACAGAACATTACGACGAATACAGAGGGAAATTGAATGTTATGGATTCTCTGATGGAGCGCATTGATAATGTTAAGAAGACCGGATTTGCAGATGAGATTATTATCGAAGACCATATTGGACAGAAGCTGGAAGACGTTCAGAAATACCAGGTAGATGTGTTTACGGTCGGCTCTGACTGGACGGGGACTTTTGATTGGCTCAAAGATTACTGTGAGGTGGTCTATTTAGAGCGGACGAAAAATGTTTCCAGCACCATGCTGCGCGCCAAGAAATACAAAATTCTCAATCTCGGCGTAATTGGAACCGGCAGGATTGCGAGACGCTTTTATCCAGAGACAAAATATGTCAGCGGCGTCAATGTCAAGGGCGTGTATAATCCGCATTTGCAAAGCGCTTCGGATTACCAAGAAATGTTTGGCCTTGAATTTGGCACCGACAACATAGAAAAATTCTGGGAACAGATTGACGCCGTCTATATTGCATCGCCGCATGAGACGCATGTTTCTTATATGGAACAGGCATTGCAAATGGGCAAGCATGTGTTATGTGAGAAACCGATGGCTTTGTCGGAGCGGGAAGCGAAAGATTTGTATGCACTGGCGGCAAAGAAGGAGTGCGTGCTCATGGAAGCCGTTAAGACGGCATATTGCCCGGGTTTTCAGCAGCTTTTGGGCATTGCCAGAAGCGGTGTGATCGGCGCAATCCGTGATGTGGAGGCAGCGTTTACAAAACTTGAAACTGCGGGTAGCCGGGAATTGACAGACCTTGATTTTGGCGGCAGTTTCCTCGAACTGGCAAGTTATCCGCTGCTGGCGATTTTCAAGCTGCTGGGCACAGATTATGAGGATTTGCGGTTTGAAGCGATACGAGATGAGAATGGGATTGATTTATACACCAAGGCATATTTCCGCTACAAAAACAGTTTAGCGACAGCCAAGACAGGACTGGGCGTGAAGTCGGAGGGCGAGCTGCTGATCTCGGGAACCAAAGGTTATATCTTCGTGCCTGCGCCCTGGTGGAAGACCCAGGAAATAGAAGTCCGCTTCGAGAAACAGGAGCAAAATGAGAAGTTCTTCTATAAATTTCTCGGAGAAGGGCTGCGCTATGAAATCAGTGATTTTGTGGCGGCGGTCAACGGCAATGAGAAAAAGGAGCATAAGCTGAGGGCAGAAGAATCGGTGGCGATGGCAAGGGTGATGGAAGCCTGGAGGAATGTGTAGGGATCCAATATTGACTGAGATATATACCTTGGTATATATTATAGAGAGATATAAAATATTTTGTTGTAGAGGGAGGCCGATTATCATGACAACAGCAAAGATATTTGAGAATGGAAGAAGCCAGGCAGTAAGATTGCCCAAAGAATATCGTTTTTCCGAGGATGAGGTTTTGATAAGCAAGGTTGGAGAAATTGTAATGCTTATACCCAAGTCTTTAAAGTGGGATGGTTTTTTCAGTGGAATCAATATGTTTTCCGATGATTTTATGGCAAAGGGGCGGCAGCAGCAGGAAGAACAGGAGCGTGAACAGCTATGAAATATATGCTGGACACAAATATATGTATCTTTATTATCAAGCAAAAGCCGGAAAATGTATTGAAACGGTTTTTGCAATTAGAGGTAGGGGATATTTGTATTTCTTCTATCACTTATGCCGAATTGGTCCATGGAGTGGAAAAGAGCCAGGCAAGAGAAAAAAACAGGCTTGCCCTTACTATATTTTTGTCAGAAATTCAAATTATGCCGTTTGATGATTTAGCGGCACAGGTTTATGGCAAGGTTAAAACGGACTTACAGAAAAAAGGGACAATGATTGGTCCGTTTGATACTTTGATAGCTGCTCATGCAAAGTCTTTAGATTTGGTGTTAATTACAAATAATACAAGAGAATTTGCCAGGGTTGAGGGATTGGAATTGGAAGATTGGGTATAGGGAAATATGCGTATGGTGGAACAACTGATGCCAAAGGAGGCATATCATGAATTATCAAAGAAAAGAAGAGATTCCAATTAGCGTAATTATACCCGTATATAATGTCGCCGACTGGCTCGATGCATGTATGGAGTCGGTGGTAAACCAGACCTTTACAGAGTTTGAAGTGATTCTAGTGGACGATGGCTCAGATGACGGTTCGCAATACAAGTGCCGCCAATGGGCGAAGAATGACAGCCGTGTCAGGGTAATCACCAAGGAAAATGAGGGACCATCCAAGGCGAGGAACCGGGGGCTCTCGGAGGCGAAAGGGAAATATGTGGTGTTTATAGACGCGGACGACTGGGTAGACGCGCGTTATCTCGAGCTTTTGTACCGCCGCGCAGTGGAGACGGAAGCGGATATCGTCGAATGTAATGTGTTTAGGGTAAACAATGAGACGGGCAAAAAAAATCTGCGAATTTCTTCTGGGGTTATGGGCGTGGATGATACGTTGGAAGAGCATATGAAATATGGGTATACAGCTATCTGGAAATGCATGTTTCGGAAAGAACTTTTTACAAAGCATGGCGTAATATTTCCAGACTGCCACAGCGAAGCGAGAGCGGTGTATGCCTTATTGCTGGCTTTGGGCAGCCGGATAGAAAACGTGCAGGAACCCTTGTATTATTACCGTATATTCCGGCAGGGCTCGCTGACTTCAAAGCCGCGTTCCGGTGGCGAAGACCAGAGTATGACGGGAATCCAGGCGTTTGAACACCTGCTCTTGGGTTTCCGGCAGTACGGGCTTTTCACAAAGTATGAGAAATTGTTGCAAGAGATTGTTACATATAAAATGTCGGATTTGCTGGCGGCGTTTTTTATGCGGAGGAAAGCAAACGATTACCGGCGGCTTGTGGAGAATTACCGCTTATTCATTTCACAGGAGTTTCCAGGCGCGCCGGCTTACCGGTACATAACTTGGGGCGGCTACAATCTAAACCGTATTTTGTGTAATATGAATTTACTGCACGACCCATACTGCCGTTTCAATTTTTCCAGTATAATCAGTCTCATGCATCCGGTGCAGGCAGAGCCGGTATGCCGTCATAAAAACCGGTATCGGGAAATTATGGTAAACCGGGAAATTACAGGCATGTTTTGGCAAGTAATAGAGGAGGCTGCGCCGGATTTCCTGTTTGTAGACTTTCTGGAAGAGCGGTTTGATATATTGGCTTGTGCCGGGGGGTATCTGACAAAGAGTGATGCGTTTGACGGTGCGGAGTGTTCCATAGAGGAACTGCGGGTAATCGCCCGCGGAACAAAAGAATGTGAATCGCTGTGGCAGGAAAGCTGCCTGGCTTTTATCCGGCAAGTAAAGGCGTGTTGTCCGTCTGTGCGCCTGGTACTGGTGGAGAATTATCTCAGCGAACGAAAAGGTGATATCCATGGGCAGGAACCGTATGAGAATCTTGGGGAAATCAGGAGCACAAACAAGCTGCTGCAAAGTTATTACGGTTTTTTTCGGAAAAATTGCCACGATTTGCTTGTGGTGAAAGCATGGAAGAGTAAATACTATTTTACAGATTGTAAGTATGAGCACGGCGCTATACCGTCTCATCTCAATGAGATAGCCAACCGGGAGATTGCCGGGATGGCGGAAAGGGAAATTGGCATATGGAAGGCATGAAGCAGGAATTGGAAAGGCGTTACCATAACTTGTTTGCGGATTATGGGCTTGCATCCCCCATGGATACCGGTGATATCATTCCCATCATCCGCCGGTCGCTAAGCGCATTCCTCAAGGATGCCAAGAGACCGGCGATCTACTGCAATGGCGGCCATACGAAAATGTTGATGGCGGGTTTCATGTACGAGCTGAGGAATGTGAAACATATCGTGGATAATTACGCGCCCTGCGCACAGGAGGGAGGGTTCGCGCTGATTCGGGATGATGAGATAGAAGCGCAGGGGATTGATGCAATTGTGCTGTCCTCCTATAAATTTCGCAATGACCTCAAAGAAAGCCTTAAGAAAAAGCACCCTCATATTCCCGTACTCGATATTTACGATGAGTTTGCCAAAGCGGGCATTCTGGTGGAGACGGACTACTATTATTTCAGCCATCCGTACCAGCATTATAAGAGAATCAACGATTTCCAGCGACAGATTCGGGAGGGCGCCAAGGAACGTACGCTCAAAGACTTGTACCTGGACCTTGTTACAAGGTATCTTCATATCAAAGATTTCCGTACTGCTATCATTAAATTAAATGAGTGGGCAGCTCTGGATGGCGCGGCGGCTGAGGATATCACTTTGGCTGAAAGGATGCGCACAGATGTGGAGTTCCTTTATGAGTTGGAGCGCAAAGCGGCGGCGCAGGTTTCCGGGGACCATGTGCTCATGTTCTGCATGGACGGCCTGCGGCAGCAGGATTTGTCGGTGGAAGATATGCCGAAGCTCAAGAAAATGTTGGATGAGACTTCTTATCAGTTTACGCGGGCGTACTCCTATTCCACCTCAACTTATGAAAGTCTGGTTGCCGTCTATAGCGGGAACAGCGATTTCAGGACGCGAAATTTTGAAAAGAACCATGTGGAGGCAGAAGATTGTTCCTTTGCCAGCCTTGCTCTGCAGCAGGGCAGGCAGATCCATATATATGCTGATAACGCGCGTTTTCTGGAAGGAGAGGGAGTGCGCCATAAGGAGCGTTTCTTGACGGTGACGCAGAAATTATGGCAGTTTATCTTGGACGCCCTGGAAACGGAGCGCGAGCTGTTTTATATCCATGAGCTGTATGAGAGCCATTTTACATTTTCCAATCCCTATACCGAGGAGAAGCTCATGTCCGAGGGCACGGCAATGTTGTTTGATTTCCTGCCGGCGAAGGGCGGCAGGCTGAGGGCAGATTACGACAGACAGCACAAGGACGCCATTCATTATCTGGATGATGTTGTTACGCCATTGCTTCGTCCCCTGAAATGCAGGATGGCAATCTATGCCGACCATGGCAATCTTGTGCTCGATTATGACAGTAAATTAACAGACGTAGGAGCGTTGGAATACACTTGTTCCGAAGGGTGGACGAGGATTCCGCTGGCGCTGCGCGCACCAGAGATGGCAGCAGGGACGGACAACAGACTCATTTCCTTGATGGAATTAAATAAGATGATGGAAAGCCTGCTCACGGCAAAATCGTATGCGGCAAAGGATGTGCGTTATATTAAAATCGGACGCTCCCAATTGTATAACCCCAATTTCCAGGTCTTGTATGAGATGGTTGGGAAAGGCAGGCAGCTTCTTGCCTTTGAGTGTTTCCTGTTCGTGGACGGCAGGCGGCTGATTGTCTATGCCGACGGTGCGGTGGAATTGTATGATACGGCGGGCAATCTTATCCAAGACGGCAAAGTGCAATTAGCTGCGCAGATAGAGGAAGATATTACCGTCTGCGATTCTCGTTCCCTACAGTTGTGAATTAGTGGTATTATGGATAAGGAGAAAGCGGCATGAAGAAAATATTTTTCATTATCAACTGCTACACGAAAGGCGGAGGCGCGGAATCTCTGCTCACCCAGATTGTCAACCATTTGAATCCTGAAAAATATGAGATTGGCATTATGGAAATCATTCATGATACCATTAAGACAGAGCCCGTCAACAGTAATATCAGGATATACCCATATTATGTGAAAGCGGACGACAGCGAGCGCAAGGCAAAGATGTACTACGTCTACCACGAGTGGGATAAGGTGATAGCAGAGTATATTCCCATGGACTATGACTTGTATGTGTCGTTTAATTATCTGAAGCCAACCTTTCTTCTGCCGCCGGGGAAGAAAAATATTGCCTGGATTCACAGTGATGTATATCTTTTGGGCAAGCCGGACAAGAAAGAGGAACGTGCGTTGCAGGAGGAAGCCTTTTGCAAGGCGGAGCGGATTGTGTCAATCAGCGACCTTACGACACAGTCCTTGATTGATTTGTTCCCCAAGCATAAGGATAAGCTGAGGGTCATCTATAATGGACTGGACACGCAAAACGTCAGGGCGCAGGCAATGGAAGCGACAAAGGTTAAGCTTAACCATCCGGCAATCCTGTCGGTGGGGCGGCTGGACGCCAGAAAGAATCCCTTGCGAATGCTTACTATATTTGAGAAAGTACATGGCAGAGAGGAGGGCGTTCATCTCTATTATCTTGGTTATGGGGAACTGGAAGAGGCTGTTTTGCGGGCGGCACAAGAGAAGGGCGTCAGTGAGTATGTGCATTTGCTGGGTTATCACGATAACCCTTTCCCGATTCTGGCGCAGTGTGATGTGAACTGCATGTTTTCCCATTACGAGGGATTTCCCATGGTGTTGCTCGAAGGAGCTGCATTAGACAAACCATTTGTATCTTCGGTTGTCGGCGGCTCGAGGGAGCTGGCGAACGGCCAGCGGTGCGGCAGAACCGTAGAGACGGATGAAGAGGCGGCGGAGGCCATTCTTACTATGCTGCATGCAGACCGGCAGCAGATGGCAAAGGAGTGCCGGGAATCCATTAAGCGTTTTGAGCTGCGGGAATATATGCGCCAGATAGAAGCGCTGTTTGATGAAGTATTAGAAGGTTGACAGGCGATTTGAGCGGTAAGGCAGCTGGTGCAGGAAGAATCATGACTGTGGAAACATTTGCAATTATCTGGTGAAGCGCAGGAAGGGGGATGTGGATGTATACGGTAGAAGATTTTGTAAGGCGGGCCATGGCAAGCAGAGGCCTTATCTGTTATGGAACAGGGAAACGATTTCAGGTATTTGTTGAGCATTTCCGGGGCACGCAAGTTTTAGATAAAGTGGCTTTCTGCGTGGATAGGGACGCTGGCCTGCACGGCAGCCAAGTTTCTGTGGGAGACCGGATGGTTGATGTTTTGCCAATCGAATTGCTGACAGAGATAAAAGAAAGGGGCATGGTCCTCTTAATCACCAATGTGCGTTATCAAGATGTGCTGTCGGATTTGTCGGCGAAGAGGCTTTTACCGGCAGAGGAGGATTACTTTTGCTTTACGCATCTGTACGGTATGATACTGGAAGAACAGGCAATGGCTAAGAGCATTCCCGTAGACTGCCGTCTTACTGGAAATGCCGTGATTCCCAAGGTCATCCATTACTGCTGGTTCGGGAGAAACCCTATTCCTGAGCATTACAAAAGGTGGATGGAGAGCTGGCATACATATTGCCCGGATTATGAAATCAGGGAATGGAATGAGGACAATTACGATATCACCAAGAACCAATATATGTACGAAGCTTACCAGCACAAGAAATGGGGATTTGTCCCCGATTATGCCAGATTGGACATTATCTATGAGCACGGTGGGATATATTTGGACACCGATGTGGAATTAGTGGGTAATTTGGACGATTTGCGCTATCAGATGGGTTTTGCCGGGTTTGAACGTCCAGGTCTGATAAATCTGGGGCTGGGGTTTGGAGCGGTCAAGGGACTGCCGATCATAAGGAGGATGCGGGACGCCTATAATGATTTATGCTTTGTGCAGCAGGATGGCAGCCTTAATCTGACGGCAAGCCCGGTGTACCAGACAGATTTTCTATTGCGGGAAGGGCTTAATTTGAATGGGGAATACCAAAAGCTGGGCGATTTTGTTATTTATCCAGAGAAAATGCTCAGCGGCAAATGTCCCTACACGCGCCGGGTGAGGCTTGCGCCTTACACGAAGTCCATCCACCATTTCGACGCTTCCTGGGTGGATGATGCGTGGAAGGAGCGCAACCGCAGGTTTGAGGCGGAGATGAATGCTAAATGAAATAATAATATTATAAAAATATAGATGTTTAAAGATGGAGAGGGATACGATGGTTTCTGTAATTATTCCGGCTTTCAATGTACAGCAATATATAGATCAATGTTTGCAGAGCGTCACAGAACAGACATACCGGGATTTAGAAATTATATTAATCAACGACGGTTCCACGGACGGAACGGAGGAGCATTGTCTGCGTTGGGCAGGATGGGACAGCCGCATTCACTATATTTCTAAGACAAACGAAGGGATGGGAGCCACCAGAAATCATGGTTTATCCTTAGCGCAAGGGGAATATATTTTATTTGTAGATGCGGATGACTGGCTGGAAACAGAATGTATAGAGAAGATGTACAGGTTGTTGGAAGAGGAAGAGGCGGAAATATGCATGAGCGAGTATTACAAGGTAACAAAAGAGGACAAGCGCCATAAAAAATACGAATTTTTGTCGGCAGGGAAATTGAGTGATACTGACAGAAAAAAATTGATGCTGTTCTCGCCCCCAAGCGTTTGGGGAAAATTGTATCGTCATGCTTTTTTAGCGGAAATATCTTATGAACAGCCGTCCTGTGTGTATGAAGATGCGGCGATTTATCCCTATGTTATCTCACAGGCGCAGCGGATTTGTTGTGTATATGAACCCTTATGCAATTACAGAGAGGATAATGAGGGCAGCATTATGCATAAATGGAAGAATTTTAGGCAGCTTCCTCAGGCATTCGCCTATAGCCGTGAAAAATTACAAGCAGCGGGCTGTCTGAAACAATATCACTCTGTTTTGGAGCATATAGCCCTACATAATTTTGCGTTGGCATATTATCAATGGAAAGATGTGTTGAGCCGCGAAGATTTTACAAAGTATTTTGAAAAGCCTTTTGGGCAATTCCTGGCAAGATACTATCCAGAATGGAGAAGTCAGGTTTATACGCATTATTTTATCTGGGGAAGTTTTGCACTGCGTTGGCTTGCAGTTTCCGGTATGTTGCGGTATGCAAATATGCAGGCGCACTATCCATTTTCAAGCATAATCAGCCAATTTATGGGGAATGAGTGCGAGTTTTCAGTTGAGCACCCGAATCTATTCCGCCAGCATGCCGTTAATTTAGATTTGCAGGGGAAGTGTTTTGAGGAAATAGCGAGAGGGGCAGACACACATAAGTTAGGCGCGATATTTATTGATTTTATGGAAGAACGATATTCGGTCAGACATTTGGAAGGTGATGTTTACATTACGCAGAGCGAGGCCTTTTTGGAATGCGGCGCAGGCTGCCGGGAATTCCGTAGTGAAATGATTCCCGAAGGGGTTCTGGTTGAGAGTGGAAGCGTAGAATTTATGCAGTTGTGGAAAGAATCATGCACAAGGCTTGTGAAATATCTCAAAGACAATTTACCCGGCATACAAGTTATATTAGTCAGAAGCAGAATGGCGGAGTGGTATGGAGCAAACGGCAAGCAAAAGCAGTTTACAGAGATAAAGGAAATTCGCAGGTTTAACCAAATGTTTGCGGAAATGGAAGAATATTTCTTAAAGATTTATCCTGAGGTGAGAGTGATTGAGCTGCCAGATGATTTATTATATTCTGATATCAATGGCAAGTATGGGTGCGAGTGCTGGTATTGGAATAGGCAAATCTACAAGAATCAGGACTTAGCAATACGCATGCTGCCGGAAGAGACAAACTAAAAGGATTGGGAATGTGAGAATGAGAATGAAGCAAAAGAAAGACGTATATATTGCGGGGGCAGGAAAATTTGGAAAGACAGTATTGCAGATGCTTGAGACATATGCAAATGCGCAGTGGAATGTGTTAGGCTTTTTGGACAATGATAAGAGTAAGCAGGGAACGACGCAGGCGGGGTATCCTGTTCTTGCAATAGAGCCAGAAGCGGATAATCATAGGGGACATGACAGCTATGTGTTTATTGCTGTTGGCAATTGGAATATGAAGATGGAATTTGCCGGTCAGCTTGTGAAATATGGGTATAAGCATATTTATATCCTGAAAAATGCAGTTTACTCTGAGAAAGCAATATTCTTTCAGGAGGATAAAATAAATCCGCAGTATGCAATAGAGGTCAAAACTGCTGCGGACGGAGGGATGGCGCCGGTTTTTCGATATTTAGAAATTCACGTAATGGACGGGTGCAATCTGAAATGTAAGGGATGCTCCCATTTTTCCAATTTGTTTCCGACAGACGCTGCAGTGCCTTTGGAAAGATTTGGGCGGGACATCATGCGCCTAAAGGAGATTTGCGCAATAGATAAGCTGCGCCTTCTAGGCGGGGAACCTCTGCTGAATAAGGAGCTGTTGCAATATCTAAAAGCAGCGTGGGATTGTTTTCCTTACAGTGATATCCGGGTGGTGACAAATGGGTTGTTAATTATGAAGCAGAGTGAGGAAGTATTATCCTATATGCGGGAACATGGGATTATGTTTGATATTTCTTGGTATCCACCCACCATGGATAGTCGGGAAGAGATATTAGATTTTCTTGCGGACAAACAAGTGCCTTACCGTGTGTCACAAGAGGAGATACAGGGATTCTCTCGCTGTCTGACCTTGGAAGCGCATCATAATCCTATCGTCAGCCAACAAAATTGTGGCAGTGGGCAGTGCACGATATTGAGGGAAGGAAAGCTGTATAAGTGCCCTGTGGCAGCGTATATGCCAGAGTATAAGAGAGCGTTTGACGTGGGTATTGAAGAGGAGTCTGGTGTGGACATTTATCAAAGCAGTATATCGGAAATCCGGGAATTCGCGCTGCATTGCCAGAGCAGGCCAGTTGATATGTGCCGTTACTGTACGGAGCAGCCGCAGAATTTTACGTGGGGTTCCCGCCCAGAGCCGGAAATGGAAGACTGGATTGTGTACAATACGAAAACGACAGACGATGAAAGAATTATGTAGCGGAAAGGAGTCTGAATCTCCGATGATGGATGAGAGTTTAGCAGTAGTCGTTCCGGTTTATAATGTTGAGGCATACCTGCCTCAATGCATAGAAAGTGTTATTAACCAGACATATTCAAATTTAGAAATTATTTTAGTAGATGACGGCTCCGAAGATGCAAGTGGAAGAATCTGCGACGAATACGCCCGAAAAGATGACAGGATAAAGGTAATGCATAAGCGAAACGGCGGCTTAATCAGCGCTAGATATGAGGGCGTGAAACTATCGCAGGCGCAATATGTCATTTTTCTCGATGGGGATGATTGGGTTGCTCCTGAAATGTATGGTGAACTTATGGGGGACATGATAGGGTATCAGGCCGATCTTGTGACCTCCGGCTGCATCCGTTACTGGGGGGAAACGTCACAGAAAAAAGCACAGGATATGTATGTTTCCGTGGGACTGCACGACAGAGAAAGTATAGTCCGTAATATCATTCCTATTATGATGCGGTGCAAAGAAAGCCATTCCTGGGGGCTGGACCCATCTGCCTGCTTTAAGATATTCCGTAGAGATTTATTGATGTATCAATTGGAATCGTTAAAAGGTCACCATTTTTATTATGGGGAGGATTCAGCAATTGTATTTCCCTATATTTTGCGGTCACAGAGGATTTATTGTACGCGCAAGATTTTTTACTACCATCGTCAGCGTGCACAGGGGGTATTACCGCCATATTTTTTAGACGAAAATTATATAGAGCATTTGTTTGAATTTTATAGTTATTTGAAGGGCGTATTTATTGAATCTGAGTATAAAGATTCCTTGATACGGCAGCTGGATTTGCTGTTTATGGACATGATGAAGCATTGTCAGGAAAAATATGGCATTACTGATTATTTGGAAAAGAAACGCTATCTTTTCCCCTTCAATAAAGTAAAAAGGGGCAGCAAAATTGTGCTCTATGGAGCGGGTGCAGTAGGAAATGCATTTCATCAGCAGTTAGAGGAAGCAAAAGGATATGAAATTACCTTGTGGGTGGATAAGGCATATGGAAAATTTGGGGAAAATGTGGAGGCTCCACAGAATATTTGCCTTGCAGATTACGATTATGTAATAATCGCTTTAGCGTCTCCGGTTCAGATTGGCGAAATCCATGATGAATTGGTGAAGATGGGAGTGGAAGAAGAGAAAATTATTTACGGCGGGCAGCCTGAGATTTTTTTCATTTAGATAAGGTAGAAGAGACCTAAAGCATATTATACAAATGAGAAAGTAGAACAGGAAGGATTTAGCGATGGAGATCATTGAGGGAATACTTTGTATAAACCCTAAAATTGAGAAATATAAAAAGAGATTTATATGGGGAATTTCTGTCTCCCAGGCAGAGTTGTTTGTGCAGTTGTTGAATAAGAATTTCCATATTGATGGGTTTGTCTCTGGCAATGAGGCTGAATGTGGAATTGTTTTTTATAATAAGCCCATAATTTCTATGCAGGAGGCAGAAAAAGAGCCAGGCGTCCTGTTGGCGACACAGGATAGTGATGAACTCCCGCTATCATCTAAGCTGACAGTTTGCAGAGATATATTTGTAATAAATCCCCAATTATATGGAAAAGAAATAATCATTTATGGAGCAGGCAATATTGGCAGGAAAATATACAAATATTTAAAATCAAATTGTCAATTAGAGGTGAAACAATTTATAGACCGCAATGCGGTTAAGGATGTTGAGTACACAGACCAGCCGGAGGTTGTTTCGCTCAAGGAGGCAAAATTATCAGAGAACAGTACTGTAATTTTGGGAGCACAAAAGTTTGATGAAATGAAGCGAGAGCTAGGTGTTGTTTTTGACGGAAAATGTTATATACCATATGAATTTATGGGGGCCAAATATTGGGTGAATTTTGATGGGGTGGCAAAGACTTTCAGCCTGGCTGGAGACATTTATAATATATGTTATCATATGATGCATCTGAATGGCCGCAAATATATAATATATGGGACAGGTGAGACGGCTAAGAAGGTTGCCCAATTGTATGGACTATTAGATGGCCAAATATGTTTTATGGTAGAGGATGCTGATGTCAGTATTGCGAGTAATATGGAATATGAGGTGCTCCAGACAGAGGATATTTTGTATGAGGCATCTTGTTTTGTGCTTATTGCAAAGAAGGATGTGAGGAGGGCGTGTAGAAGGTTAGAAAGTCTGGGTTTAAAGTATGCGGAGGATTTTATTTCAGCAGTGCCTTTTCGCGTCGATAAATTTTTTCTCCGCGCTAATCCGCTTGATGTAAATCTTGGATATACATATGCTGTAGACTCTTCATCCCCAGGGTTTAATCTGGGGGGGGGAACATATGTTTTGCAGAACGTAAACTTGCTATTTTGGGAGGTTCGACTACGGATGCAGAACTTTTTCCCTTTGCGTCCTGGCCTGAGATTTTGTATGATATGATTGATGATAAGAAAATGACAATGTATATGGGAGGGGTGGCAGGCTATGACTCGTCACAGGAATTGATAAAGTTAATGCGTGACGTTTTGGCGCTTGATGTGGATATGGTGGTTGTCTTTAGTGGATTCAATGATACGAGAAGTTTATCGGAAACACCGTTTGCACACAGTTATTTGGAGGATATTTTTAAATTTGCCGCAAAACATTTTAAGAATGAATATAGCCTATGCAAAGAAGCAGATGGCAAACCCGTCGTGTGCCGTGGCATTCGCCGAGAGGCTGATAATGTTGGGAATTGGCTGAAGAATATAAGGATGATGCATGCAATATGCGAGGAGTTTGGCATTAAATTTTTGGCGTTTTTGCAGCCAATGCTTGCAAGTAAAAAACAGATGGACAGGGAAGAGCTCGGACTATGGAAAATGGCAAGCGTTTTTTATGATAAGGAAAGAGAAGAATTGCCGCAGGCCTTTCGCCAATGGGGCAAGGAACATGCTGCGGAGTATGATTATATTTATGATTTATCAGGACTATTTGATAAGGAATATGGGGTTTATATGGATGACGTTCATGTTACGGAAAAGGGGAATCAAATAATTGCCGAAGCAATATACCAGGTAATAAACAATACATTGCGGTAACTGAAATATGAAAAGGTAAAAGAAATGAAACTTGGCATTTTCGATTTGGAAGGGAGATTCAGAAAAATTTATGAAGCGGACAGAGGCGAATAACAGTGTTGGTAATTCCTTAAAGGACATGGTATCATTGTTGGGAAAGCCTGTTAATATTACGCAACATGGTAATGGATGGCTGGGAGAATTGCAGGTAAGTGCAGCGTTAGTCACAGCAGAAAATATTTGGTTTGTATCAGGGCTGTTGAATTGTCTGTGTATATATAATAGAGAGAAACAGAAGGTTAGGGTAGTGGCGGAGTTGGCAGAGAATGAGCCGGATTCTTGTTTAAGCGGATATTGCAAGTTATTGGAATTTGGGGAATGGATTTGGCTGCTTCCAGGAACCGCCAGCAGGATTGCCAAGTATCATAAGACAGACGGCACGTTTGTTTTTCTTGACATTCCCAATTTGGACAAGAGCAGACCGGAAAAGTTAAATTTTTATTCGGCAGTGGCATATGGGGAAAAAATCTGGCTGTTGCCTTATAGCTGTAGTCAAGTGCTTTGTATAGATACAGAGAGCGATCATGTACAGAGTATAGTGAAACAAGAAGGGCCGAACTTACAGTTAATAGCAGGAACTCTATGTGGACATACGATATTTGCCTTTGAGGAGGGCGGCAGTAAGTTGGTTACGATCAATTGTGACAATCATGATATCAGCGAACATTGGATTGCGGATAAAGGAGTAAAATTTGCAGCTATGCAGTACGATGAAGAGAGGGAAGTACTATGGCTGTTTGCAAGCAGAATAGCGCAAGTATATAGGATATGCCCAAAGAGCTTTCAAGTAGATGCCATTTCCTTGAAAGGAATAAATGGTGAGGAGATGAAAGATTTATATTATAATACAGCGTTTTGGAATGGAAAAATATGGATTACGGCCCGGAATGAAAAGCCGATGATTTGGGAGTTCGATCCGGATAAACAGAAAATAAAGAGCCATGACTATTATACGGGACATGCGCAATTGCTCTCCACAATAAAATTTTTAGGCGCGGACGGAGTGGTGGAAAAATCTCATGACGGCAAGGAGCTTTTTGTTTTTCCGGGACAGTTTAATAAACTATTAATTGTCAAAAAAAATGGAGAGAGAATATATCAGGATTTTAAATTGGACAAAGATTATGCCAGAACATTGTTAATCCGAAAATTAAAGCACTATCGTGGAAGTATGACAGATATATATAGAGATGTATATTGGTTTTGCACGATGAAGGAGTTTATTGAGCTGGTAATTGAGGGAGGACATGAGTTGTCACTGCGCCAGAGGGTAGATTTTGATAACGGGCAGGAAAATGCCGATAATATCGGAGAAAAAATTTTGAAATATTTATTAGATGAGGTTCCATATCATGAAAAAAACGAAACGTAAAGAGATGAATATTGCGGTAATTTTAGAAGAGAACTATATGGATTATGCAAAAGTAATGTTAAATACATTGTTTTACCACCATCCTGAGAGAGAAATGACAGTTTATATTTTTTCAACAAAACTTAGCAGGAAGTCACGGGGAAGATTGAAAGAAATAGCGGCGGTTTATGGAAAAAGGATAGAATTTATTATCATTGACAGTGAGGTGACAGATGGATTCCCACAGAGGGGACATTGGCCGAAGAGCTTATGGAATTCCGTATTGATTCCGTATTATCTGCCGGACGATGTAGAAAGAATCTTGTATCTGGATGTTGATATTGTTGTAAACAAATCTTTAGGACAGATGTATGATATGAAATTAGGGAATAATTGTATTGCTGCCTGTGAGGATTTGTGGGTAAAACGGTATAGACGCGGGATAGGCTGGCGTTTGGGGATATTTGACGACGATTTTAAATATTTTAACTGGGGAGTCAATTTGATAGATGCCAGAAGGCTAAGGAAAAGATTTCCTCAGACGATAGGCGAAGTGGAAAGATTTTGCGTAGAACATATTGACAGAATGGATTTTGTTGATCAGGATTTCTATAATATTTTCTGCCATGGTTCCGTAAAATATCTGAATCCCAGGAAATATAATTTTATACATGATATATCGCAGATTCCCTTGTATAAAGTTAAAGTAATTCGAGGCAATGCAGCTATCATTCATTATGCCAGCGATAAACCTTTAAAACTGGAATGCTTGGACTTATATGGAATGATATTTTGGAAATATGCAGCTAAATTTGGCGTGGCAAGGGAAGTATTTAAAAATATGCAGGGTGATTATTATAAAGGGCAGGGGAAGAGAACGTTCTGTAAATTACTGATAAGCTCTGTCCGGTCAATTGCTTTACAGTATCAGGGAAGATGGACAGCAGACGCAATGCCTGATAAAGCGCAGATCAATCATCAAGTGCTGCTTCGATGGATGGAGTTTCTTTTAAATGGCAAGAAGTTATCCTCGTATATGCAGATGCATGGGTTTGAAAAATTAGCGATATATGGGGGCGGAGCGATTGGAAAGATGTTTGTTGATTTTGCAATAAAAGAACAATATGAGGTGCCATTTATTTTAGATAAGAATTTATCCGGGGAGTATCATGGAATTCCCATTAAGAAGAGTGTTGAAGAGCAAGATGAGATAGATGTGATTATTGTAACTGCAGAATCTTATTTTGATGAAATTGAGAAGGAACTGAACATTAAGAGCAATGCGCATATTACCAGTATTAGCCAAATAATTTATGAGATAGGATGACAGTAAAAATGTATACAGTAGAATTAGAGAAAGAAGAGTTGGAGAAAAATTTTCTGATGGACAGAGTCAGAAAGATTAATCAGCAGATTGATAATATCAGGGATAAAAATAATATTGTCGTTTGGGGCGCAGGAACACATACGGATTATTTGTTCAAGTATACGGATGTGTTAAAATATAAGATAACAGTAGTTGACAATAGGAAGTCGGGAGCTTATTTTGCATTTGAGGTGATAAGCCCCAAGAACGTTGACTGGAAGAAAGTAACCGCGGTCATTATTTCGGGGCGTCAGTCGGTGGCTGATATCATCTGTGAACTGAAGTCACATTATGGATATAAGGGAGAAATTATAGAGTTTTATGAGCCTGGGGAGATTTGGAGTTTTTGGCAGTTAAATAAAAATAAAAAGAGCTGTTTTTGGGGAGATTTTACTTCTTTTCAGGAGGCGGTGCAAGTAGCGGGTATCTGGAATGAGTCGGAGACATTTGAGCAGGAGTTAAAGGTATTGCGCAACGTTTTGCAGGAGCCTCAGAATTGGTATTGGTCCCAGTGGATTCAGAAAAATTTGCTGCGAATCTATATGGAAAATCAACAGAAACATTTGTGTGTGATAGATTTTGGCGGAGGGTTTGGTCAGGAATATTTCAATGATAAGAACATTCTTGAAGATATGCAGGAGGTAAAATGGATTGTCGTCGATCAGCAGAAACATGTTACATATGGGAAGGAACATTTACAGACGGAAAAGCTGATATTTTCAGAGTGTTTGGAAGAGGCAGCACAGTTGGCAGAGGGGAAATGTTCTCTTCTGATTTTTGGGAGCGTATTGCAGTATATTGACAAATGGGAAGATTTTTTACAAGAAGCTCTAAATATGGACATTTCATATATGTTGATAAATCGTCAGCATATGGCGAAAAGAGAGCGGATCTGTATTCAAAATATGGGAGCTTATAATTCCATGAGTGCATATCGTATATTTGACGAACGAGAATTATTAGACAGTGTTTCCGCGAAATATCAATTGTTAGATCAAATAAAATATTCAGAGTGCGGAGATATTTTCTATGATTTACTTGTAGAAGAAAAATGCTGGTTATTTAGAAGGAAGGATATAGGATGAAGATACCAATTAGTGAACGAAAACGCGAATTTGAGAGATATCAGGAGGAATACGAAGAGAAAGCTTTGGAAATTCTCAGAAGCGGCTGGTATGTGTTGGGAAATGAAGTATCATCGTTTGAAACAGAATTTGCAGCTTGGTGTAATAAAAAGGAATGTGTGGGCGTTGCCAGTGGCCTCGATGCCTTGAAGTTGGCATTTCAGGCCATAGGTATCGAGGACGGAGATGAAGTGTTGATTGCGGGTAATGCTTACATAGCATGTGTGATAGGAATTACAGCAAATGGGGGGATTCCGGTATTTGTTGAGCCGGACGAGTATTATGAGCTGGACACACAACAGCTTGAGCGGCATATAACACCAAAGACAAAAGCAATTTTGGCAGTACATTTATATGGACAGATGTGCCAAATGGATAAGATTATGGAAATTGCCCACAGACATGGATTGTACGTTGTGGAGGATTGTGCGCAGGCTCATGGAGCAAAATATTTGGGAAAGCGAGCGGGCGGTTATGGGGATATTTCCTGTTTCAGCTTTTATCCAAGTAAAAATCTTGGAGGGTTTGGCGATGGCGGCGCAATAGTAACAGACCGAACAGAATTTGCCGACCGAATCCGAATTTTGCGCAACTATGGGAAAAGTACAAAGTACCAAAATGCGGAGGCGGGACAGAATTCTAGGCTTGATGAACTCCAGGCAGGATTGCTGCGGGTAAAACTGCGGCATATAGAAGAAATCAATGAGGAGAGAAAACGGATTGCAGAGTTTTATTTAGGTTCGATTAAGAATAGGAAAATTATATTGCCGCGGCAGTATGCAGGGGCACAAGCTGTTTGGCATTTGTTTGTTATCCGATGTGAGGAGAGAGCCAAGCTTGCAGAATATCTGGAAGGGAAAGGAATTGGATTTGATTATCATTATCCCATTCCACCTCATTTATCAGAGGCATATCTGGGCAGAAAGAAGGGAGATTTACCGCTGACAGAAAAGTATGCGGATGAGGTTCTTTCCATTCCAATTTTTAATGGTATGGGACAAAAGGAAATGGAGTATGTTGTGGATATGATAAATGCTTTTTAGAGGAGTAAATGTTATGTATCGTTTAATACAGATAAAAGAACATGGGGATGAGCGGGGAAAGTTATATGTGCTTGAGAATCAGAAAGAGATTCCCTTTGACATTAAAAGAATCTTTTATATTTCTGGTGTTAAAAATGGAGAGTCAAGGGGGAACCATGCCAACTTAAATTCGCAGTTTGTATTGATTTGTGTTGCAGGCACATGCAAAATAGAGATAGATTTAGGAAAGAAGAAGGAAATAGTGGTTTTAGACCGTGCCGATAAAGGTTTATATCTAGCGCCCAATGTCTGGAAGCGGATGTACGATTTTTCGGAGGGAGCAGTGCTTTTAGTTGTTTCTGATACAGAATATCTTGCAGAGGACTATATATATGATTATGAAGAGTACTTGAAAAGTTTATCGTAAGCGATGGTTTTATTTTCTATCAGTTTAAAAAAAGAGGGGAACAAATATGATAGAGTTTATACGAAAAGAAGTATGGTGCATGGAGGAAGCGGAGGTTTCAAGAGCCTTTTTGTTAAATTTTTTCCTTAATGGGCACAGAGAAGATACGGTTGTATTGTCAAATAGAGGAGTTTTTCGTCAATATCTGACATACGAGAGTTTGCTATATGATATTCCGGGGAATAATTGTTCTGTGACGGCAGGAGAGGATGTATTTTGTCAGGCGAAGTTATTTTTTGCAGAGAAAGTCAATAGATTGCGCCTGCTTCCGGTGGTGGATGGATGCGGCAGTTTGATTTCTTTTTTGCGTTGGAATAACCAGAAAAAAGAGACAGGCCGGCCGGACCAAAAGTTAGAAGAAATTGAAAAGGCGTCCAGGCTGTTTCTTGGAGAATGCAGCCAATCTATCTATTTGTGGCTGCGGGAATTTTTGAAAGAACATGCGGGTAAAGAAATTGTTCTGCAAGGGGAAGGCTGGGAGGTATTGACTGCCTGTAACGCAGTGGACGAAGGAGAGAATAAAATTACCCAAAATACCGGGGGGGGGGTATATAATGCGTTAGAGATTACATTTGGGAAAGTACCATGTTTTGCGTTGAATACAGTGAAGTCTATGTGGGAGTTAAATGAATGTTACTTTGGATATCGTATATTTGTATGGCTTGAGAATGGGATGGGAGTCGATTTAGCAACCAGGTTGATGTTTTCCGGCATTTATGTGGAAGGGTTCTGTTGCAGTGAGGAGACTGAACTTACAACATTTTTGGGAAAGCCGGTGATTGGGTTAGAGGAAATGGAAGATGAGCCGGATGTGTTAATTGTTTACTGGAATGAAGAGGCAGGTGTAAAATTAAAAGAAAAAACTTCACATATGCGGTGCTTGCTCCTGCCATACGGAACACTGTTTGAGATACGCAGGGAAATTAGAGAAGGAAAAAATGTAATATTTTATGATTCCAGTCAAGAAGCGGAAAGGGTTACCGTGATTTTGGAGGAGCATGGAGCAGCTGTTTGGGCAAATTGTGCTGTAGAAGAAAATCACAAGCCTATTGTCCGGGAGAGGAATATTTGCCGAAAGGAGCTTATGGAGCGGGTACAGGATTATAACATTATTCTGGCAAGCGGCAAAACATATTACGAGAGAAGTTTGGAAGCGTTAGATAACAGGTCTATCAATGTTTTTGTGCCGGGGAAAGATATTTTATATAGAGCGGAACAGCCAATATTAATGGGAAAGCCAGGATGGTATCTTGACAGGGCGCTCCGGGAATATAAGAAAATTATCTTATATGGGGTGGATTCTTGTTTTACAAATGCGTTATTGATGTTCTTTGATATCATAGAAGTAAAAGTTGAGGCGATATTGGACGATTCAGCAAGAGAAAATGAAAATATAGGAAGCGTCTATGAGCTGGCATATGGCAATCCAGAGGAGTTTTTTATAATTGTAAATAAGAAAATTGACACGTTTCTTCAATCATGTAAAATGCTTGATAGCTTGGGATATAATAAGTTTCATAAAAATTATATAGGTTTCTATGATGCGAGTTACCGGCATTTGTTAAACAAGAAGGATATAACGCTGGGTTATGTGACAGAGACGCTTCTAAGAAATGAAAAGTATCCGGGATTCCGGGTGTATGGAGAGGACAAGCAAGGGGATTACCGGATTGTGACCTTGGGTGGCTCCACCACAACGTCAGAAGGGTACAGAACACCATGCTGGCCGCAGTTGTTATATCAAAAGTTTCTCGAGAAGGGAAAGAAAGTAACAGTATATAACGGCGGTGTAGATGGCTATGATGCGGGAAACGAGTTGTATAAATTGATACGAGATGTAGGGAATCTGTATCCAGACTTAATCATCAGTTTTTCCGGTATCAATAATATATTGAGGGAGGAATATCCCTATGTCCCAAAACATTTAGACAGTATTTTTGGAGCAATTTTTCAGAAAGAATATTGCCGGGGATTAAAAAATGATATAATGAGTGCAGCGCAGGTTTGGGCGCAGCAGGAACAGATGATGTATGCCGTTTCAACTTACGTTTATGGAGCAGACTTTGTGTGCTTTGTGCAGCCGACGTATATCTCAAAAGAGGTTTTAACCATTGAGGAACGTTTAAAACATGAACTTAATGTGCCATATCGAAAGAGCGGCTTAGCATTTCGCAAAGAGGCATCGCAGTTGGCAAAATCGTATGAATGGATGGTTGATTTACAAGATATGTTGGATGAACGGCCGCAGGTATTTATGGATTGCGTACATGTGTATGAGGAAGGAAACAGGTTGATTGTGAATGCTATTTATAATCATATTGAAAAGAAGATAGATTTTGCATGAAACGTTAAAAATACATAAAATTGAGAAGCAGGTAAAGAGGAGCAGAGCGCAGGTATGATAGAGTTTGTCAGAAAAGAAGTATGGTGCATGGAGGAGACAGAAGTATCGAGGTCCTCACTGTTGAGTTTTTTCCTGAACGGGCACAGGGAGGATACGGTTGTATTGTTAAACGATGGCGTCTTCCATCGGTACATGACGTATGAGAGTTTGTTATATGACGTTGCGGGAAATGACTGTTTTGTGACGGCAGGGGAGAATATCTTTCGTGAAGCGGAGCTATTTTTTGCAGAGAAGGTGAACAGATTGTGTCTGCTGCCGGTTGTTGACGACAGCGGCAGCCTGCTTTCGTTCCTGCGTTGGAATAACCAGAAGAGAGTGGCAAGCCGGCCGGATCAAAAGTTAGAAGAAATTGAACAGGCTCCCAGGCTGTTTCTTGGCGAATGCAGCGCATCCATCTATCTGTGGCTGCAAGAGTTCTTAAAAGAACATGTTGGAAAAGAAATTATCCTGCAAGGGGAAGGCTGGGAAGTGCTGGCCGCCTGCCAGGCGGTAATGGAGGACGGCAATACAATTACCCTTTGCACGGAAAAGGAAGCAGGCGATAACTTAGAGTTGACATTTGGGCAGGTTCCCCAGGTAAAAATGAATTCGGTACATTCTATGTGGACGTTGAAAGAAGCATATTGCAGTTATCGTATATTTGTATGGTTGGAGAATAAGGCCGATGTAGATACTTATACCCGGCTGGCGTTCTCAGGAATAAGGGTAGAAGGATTTTGCGGCAGTGGATGGAACTCGCTTTGTACATTTTTGGACAAGCCGGTGCAAGACCCAAAAACTTTGTCAGAGGAGTCGGATGTGTTGATTGTCTGCCCAGATCAACAGAAAGGCTGGAAGGAGCAGTTTTCAGACAGCAAAGCTTTGTGCCTTGCGTATTCTGCATTGTTTGAAGTACGCAGAGAATTGCGGGAACAACAGGCTGTGATATTGTATGACTCCGCCAAAGAGGCAAAACAAGTTGCCGGAAATTTAGCAAAGCACGGCATACAGGTCTGTGGATATTGTGCAGCCGGGGCTTCACAGAATATCATTTCAGATAGAAATATGGTTTCCATAGAAGAGCTGGGAAAGAATGCTGATTGTTATCATATTATCCTGGCAAGCACGACAGTCTACTTTGAGAAGAGCCTGCGGGCGCTGCCCAATAAGAATTTGTGTATCTTTGTTCCGGGCAAAGACATATTTTACAGAGCGACACAGTATATAATGCTTGGGAATGTGTGTTGGCATCTGGACAAGGCGTTCCGTGCGGGGAAGAAGATTGTCTTATTCGGAACCGATACTTGTTTTACAAACGCCTGGCTAACTTTATTTTATCATCTGGATAAGGACACCGAGAACATTGTGGATGATATTTATGACTTGGCATATGAGAATGCGTCAGAAACTTTTATAATTATAAATAAAGAAATTGAACAGTGGGTTAGTTGTTGTGAACAGGTGGAAAGCATGGGCTTCTCTGACTTTAATGACAATTATATAGGCTTATATGCAGTGAGTTACCGTCATCTGGAAGAGAAGAAAGATGTGACTTTGGGTCATGTGACAGGAACGCTTTTGCAGAATACGAAATATCCGGGATTTTCTGTGTATGGCGGTGAGGAAGCCCATGATTTACGGGTGGTGATATTGGGTGGTTCCACTTCAACGTCAGAAGCCTACCGAGTGCCATGCTGGCCGCAGTTGCTGTATGAGCGTCTCCGTCATGAGGGGAAGCATGTGACAATTTACAATGGTGCAGTGGACGGTTATTCGTCGGCTGCCGAATTGTATAAGTTAATCCGTGATGTAGGCAGGATAAATCCGCATATGGTTGTCAGTTTTTCCGGGGTAAATAATACCCAGAAAGATGAGTACCCCTATACATTTCAGCATTTAAACCTCATCTTTGATGAAATCTATGGAGACGGTTACAGCAAAGGTATGAAGGAGGAAGCGTTGAGTGCGGCGCAGATTTGGGCGCAGCAGGAACAGATGATGGAAGCAATTTGCCGTTCGGTATACCATGCGCAGTTTTACTGTTTTGTACAGCCAATGTATCTCTCCAAAGGAGAGTTGAATGCGGGGGAGCGGCTTAAGTTTGAGCATGATGAATCTTATCGCAGGCAGGCTTTGGAATTTCGGACCCAAGCATCTAAGATTTCTGGGCAGTTTGCCTGGATGGTCGATTTGCAGGATTTGCTGGACGACAAGTCGGAGGTATTTTTTGACAGTATGCATGTGGACGGAGAAGGGAACAGAATGATTGCGGATACCGTTTATAGACAAATTTTTGAACAATTGAAGGAGAAAGACGATGATAAAGATATATGACGGAGAAGTGTTTTCATTTGACATAAAAGAATATGATAGAAGTACAATTCTCAATCAGTGTTGGGCGAATAGCAAGTGCTCCGAATTAAAATTTCTTGTGTACGCTGGAGAGGAATTAATTGGTGCCATGTCTTATCAGGATATCTTGGCGGACAAGGCAATAACGTCGAATTGCCTGAGTTTTGGAGAGGATTTGTTTGCCCGTGCAAGAGAATATTTCCGAAAAGATGAGAACCGTCAGTCGTGTATACCTGTGCAATCGCGGGGGGGGGGAACTTATGTTCTTGCTTTCGTTTTTAGAAAACAAGCTTTTTGATAGTTATAGGGATGGACTGCTATTTCATGAGTATTGGGAAATAGATTTTGATTCAGATATCGATAATTTGGATTTCACGTTGTTAGATCGTGCAAATGGATTTTATTTTTTTGAGCTAGAGGAATATACATATGAGCTTGCGCAGTTGATTCGCAGAAGATATCCTGAAAAACGGATTTGTTTTGGTGACAAGATGGCAAGAGAATTCTTTCCAGAGAGCGATATCAAAATATATAAAGGTCACTGGGAGTTTTATGAAAAAGAAAATCCGGTAGGCTATCTATATGTAAATTCCAAGAGAAACCAGACAGACTATATGAGGACAATACCTTATCTGACCGGGCATTATAGTAGTATACAGTTGATGGAGAGCCTTCTTTGGTGTAAGAAGAGAGTTAGAATGGGCAATAAGAATGAGGGAAAAACTATATTTTTGCTGGACTTTAGTACAAGTGCCCATGGAATGGTTGATATTTTGAAATATGGGTACATTTGGATAATGATTGCCCGTAGCCGTGGTTGGATTCCGGTGATGAAGCTGGATCGTTTTCCGAACCAGTATTTGGAACAGGAAGGGGAAAACATGTGGGAGTATTTTTTCGATCCGGTATCAGAGATATCTTTGGCAGATGCCATGCAAAGTGCAGAGGTTGTTTCGGCGTGGGAAAATGAGTTGAGCCTTGGGGATTCAACGGGTAATCCATATTTTGCAGACAGGCTTTTAATGGTGTTTCAGGAGTTAGAATTTTCCCCTGGAAAAACGTTTAATCAGATTGTGAGAAAGAACAGGGAGTTAGAACAATTTCTGGAAGAAAATCTGTTGCCGGAATTCCGGATTGAGGGCAACCGCATTCTGGGAGTTGTGGCACGAGGAACAGATTCTACGAAGGAAATGCTGGAAAAGGGAAGCGGTTATAAGGACAGTGCGAAAGTCAAAGGTATTGAGCAAGTTATCCGTAGATCCAGGGAGTGCGCGGCTATTTGGAACTGTAATTATATCTTTGTTGCCACGGAAGATGAAGGATATTTTCGGCTTTTTTCGGATGCGTTTGGTGAGGCTCTTTTGTTTGTTGAACAAAAGCGGGTTGAGATGGATGTGAATGACACGGAAGTGTATATCTGTGATAAGCTGGGGTTAAAAAATACGGAGAAGAGAGCATTTGCAAAGCAGTATTTGCTGGCAATATACTGTCTGTCAAAATGCCATGTATTAATCTGTAACCGCAAGCATTGCGGGGCAGATTTTCTGTCAAGAATGTGGAATGCCGGGCAGTATGAGTACAAGGAAATCGTCTAAGGATAAAGAACGCATCAAGATTGACATTGTCCTAGGGAAATCTTATACTTAATTGAGAAGTATTTGGAGCATTAGGAGGAGAAATGAAATGAGGTTTAATGAAAAAATAACATCCCTATTATTAGCGGCTGTCTTATTTATAAGCGCCATATCGCCAATAAATACGTCAAATGCCGCTGGCAGCAGCCGGCAGCAAATGCCACCCCGAAGCAGCAATATGATGTCTGTTTCGCCGGATCAGGCGATAAAAGGAACGGATGCGCAAACAGATGGGCTGGCGTTTGAATGGATTACACATGATGGGTATGATGTGCATTATTATAGTCCGAACGATGACAACGAGTCTTATTTAGCTTATGAGTGTTATCATGAGATGGAGAACCCGGTCACGTTGTCCATTTCCAGTTCCAATACGGATGTACTGAAAATTATATCAGATAAAACAGTTACATTAAAGCCTTATAGTTCCTACCTGTTTGAAAAAATCGAATATAAGGTGGTAGGCATCGGTTACGCGGATGTAATAATTTCAACCGGGACAACATCTTATAAGCAGCGTGTTTATTCCCTGCCATGGAGCGTTGACTATTCGAAGCCAAAACAGACGGATTATAACAAAATTACCATAAAATGGAAAAAAGTTCCTGGCTGTAGCGGTTACTATGTGGAGAGCACAGTGGGGAACAGTAAACGTACAACTGTTAAAACAGTGGGGCCGAACGTAACCAGCGTTACCCTTCCCGCAAAATGGAACGTGGAATGCTGTTATGAGGTTCGCACTTACATAAAGGATGACGTACGCACCGTAGCCAGCCTTACCGGGGCGCCGGCAAGGTTTACTGCCAGGAAAATGCCGGGAGCTACAATTTCCTCGGTTAAAAAATCCGGGAACAGCAGCTTGCAGATTAAGTGGAACGCTTATAAAGGAGCAAAGCGCTATAAGCTCTACCGTTCCACCCGGGAGAACGGAACTTATAAGTGTATTTACACTACAAAGGACGGCAAGACGACTTCTTATAAACAAAAGGTCAGCAAAAACATCGCCTACTACTACAAACTAATCACGGTGAACGATATTGGCGACAGCGGTTTTTCCCCGTCTGTGTCCCAGATTATTCCCACCAAAAAAAAGGCCAAGAGAATACCATGCAAAAAGATGAAAAACCGTGTTTTCCCAAGCGGTGGACAATACGTGGGCTACCACTCATCGCCGGATAAGATATATTACTATCAGTCCGGTGGCAAACTCCATGCAGTTTTCGTCCAAGAGAACGGCAATTTAAAAATATATACCCTGAATTCTTCTTTCAAGGTGCAAAAGACGAAAACGGTAAAACTGAAATATGATGTCTGGGGCGGATTTTACCAGGGGATAGACGGTAATTTTTATGTGGCGGTAGGCTATGAAAACCCCAAAGAAAGCAATAAAAAGATTGTCATAAAGGTAATCCAATACAACAGCAAATGGAAAAAGTTAAAAACAGCAAATATCAACGGCGGAGGCAAGTCGTTGGGCATGGGTATTTACTCGCCATTTGACGCGGGAAACTGTCGCATGGATATGCAGGGAAACACCCTTTACTTATTTACTTCAAGAAAAATGTTTATGTTTTATGACGGATTTCGCCACCAATCCAATATTGCCTTTAAAATCAATACTAAGACTATGAAAGCAAAGGATGCAGAGGAAAGCTATGCCAGCCATTCTTTTAACCAGTTTGTCAAATTCAAAGACGGCACGCTTTATCTTTTGGATCACGGAGATTCTTCTCCACGTAGCCTTCAGCTGACAACCGCGTCGGACTATGGCTTTTCCTGGCAGGAAGAAAGTTCTCTGTCAATGTTGAAATTTAATGGAAATCACGGTGAAAATTTTACCGGATGCAGGGTCGGGGGCATGGAAATCGGCAACGAAAATGTGCTGGTATGCGGAATCTCGCAGCCTCACAAACATAAAATAAAAAAAATTTCCGGTTTCGGTTATGATATGAACTATAATGTATTCCTTGCCCTTGCCAACCGCAAAACCAAAAAGGTGAAGTTTAAATGGCTGACAACATATCACCCCAAGAAATCCTCGGTTACCGTAGGGGAAACGCGTATGGTCAAGTTGTCGGACACCCGTTTTGCCATCCTTTTTACCACTACGCACAAGAAAAAAACTACGTTACATTACATGGTATACAGCGACACCGGTAAAAAGATTTACAGCAAAAAATATAGCAATATGAAATTTGACGGCAGTTCACAGCCCATTTTAAGCAACGGGTCTATTGTATGGATGGTTTTAACGGCAGACTGGAACAAAACAGATACGACGCTTTATTCGATACCAGCCGTATTTTAAAAAGAAATAATAATCTTCATTTTGTAAAGGAAAAAATTATGTACATTTTAGGCATATCAGCATTATATCATGATGCGGCGGCCGCGTTGATTGAGGACGGCAGAATCATTGCGGCCGCGCAGGAAGAAAGGTTTACAAGAAAGAAACACGACATGAGAATTCCCGTTCATGCGATACGTTACTGCATGGATCAAGCGGGGATTGCGCCGGAAGATTTAGAGTGCGTGGTTTACTATGACGACCCCAAGAAGACGCTGGACCGCTTTGCGAAAAATGTCCTTGCATTGGGCAAAGAGGCAAAGCCTTTGATTGAGCGGACATTTACCTCTATGTATGCCCACAAATTGTGGATACAAAAAGAGATTGCGCGCGCAGTGGGCGGGCTGGGAAAACGAGGGAAGCTGCTGGTGACAGAGCATCACATTTCCCATGCGTCATCGGCATTTTACCCGTCACCATTTGAAAA
Source organism: uncultured Lachnospiraceae bacterium (assembly GCA_910589635.1). Classification (GTDB taxonomy): domain Bacteria; phylum Bacillota; class Clostridia; order Lachnospirales; family Lachnospiraceae; genus Petralouisia. Next base: position 83,035 of record CAJUTD010000002.1, read on the forward strand.
GGCGGTCATTCTTACGATCGACGGTGTCGGTGAGTGGGCGACGACAACGATTGGCGTCGGGGATGGGGAGAATCTGAAGTTGACGGAGCAGATATCTTACCCTCATTCCATTGGTCTTTTGTACAGCGCGTTTACTTATTTCTGCGGATTTAAAGTCAATTCCGGCGATTATAAATTTATGGGGCTGGCGCCGTATGGCAAGCCGGTCTATTATGATGTCATAAAAGAGAAGATGATTGATATAAAACCTGACGGCTCTTACCGTTTGAATATGGAATATTTCGATTACCAGAACGGCGGGACGATGATTCGTGAGGAAAACTTTGCCCAGCTGTTTGGCGGCGGCAGGAGACAGCCGGAGAGCGCGATTACCAGCCGGGAGATGAATATTGCCGCTTCTGTACAGAAACTTGTGGAGGAGATGATTGTCCTTATTGCCGGACATGCCAAAGAGACATACGGACAAGGGATTGAAAATCTGGTATTGGCCGGCGGGGTGGCCTTGAATTGCGTCGCCAATGGGAAGCTGCTGCGGGAGAAGATTTTTGAACGCATTTGGATTCAGCCGGCGGCAGGCGATGCCGGCGGTGCGCTGGGCGCTGCGTTATATGCATATTATATGGAATATCAGGGTAAACGCAGCGTCGAGACCTGTGACAGCCAACAGGGAAGTTATCTCGGGCCGCAATTTTCCGTGGAGGAAATTAAAAATTATCTGAAAAAGAATGGTTACGTTTACCATGAGATTGCAGATAGAGCCAAGTTCTTTGAGAAGGCTGCGCATGAGCTTGCCTCAGAGAAGGTGATTGGATTGTTCCACGGCAGGATGGAATATGGCCCCAGGGCTTTGGGAAACCGCAGTATTATTGCGGATTCCCGTTCACCGAAGATGCAGTCCAAGTTAAACCTGAAGATAAAATATCGTGAATCCTTCCGCCCCTTTGCGCCTTCTGTGTTGGAAGAAAGGCTTGGAGATTATTTTGAACTGTCTGCGCCGAGCCCCTACATGCTGCTGGTGGACGAAGTGAAGAAAGAGAATCAAAGACCGTTTGATCTTGAACAACTGCTTGCGGCATCAGAAGAAGATATGCTTCCAGTAGTAAATGAGGTGCGCTCCGATATCCCAGCAGTCACCCATGTCGATTACAGCGCCAGAATACAGACGGTCAACAGGGAGCGCAATGAGCATTATTACAATCTTATCAAGGCATTTGAGAAGGAGACAGGCTGCGGTGTGATAGTAAATACTTCTTTTAACGTCCGAGGAGAACCGATCGTGTGTACGCCGCAAGAAGCGTATGAATGTTTTATGCGCACAGAGATGGATGTATTGCTGTTGGAAAACCTGATTCTGTACAAGGAAGAGCAGCCAACATGGACGGAGACAGAAAACTGGCGGGAAAAATATGAGCTTGACTGACAGCATGTGCAGCAGGGCGCTTCCTGAGCGGAAGACGGCGCTGATTGCATAAGATTTCTAAGAGGAAGCAAAAAAGGAGAACGATGTATGGAACTGACAAGCGATGGAAAACGGATGCTTGCATGGGCGGAGAAAAATAGTAACTCCAAAGAGCGTGACAGAATCTTTGCCCCGGCGGACGATGCGGCAGACAGTTATTATGAGAAACGTGAAGGACAAGAGCCTTTGCTCTATGAATATGATTTTGAAGATTTTCCGCAGATAAAGGAACAATTGTTGGAATTGTGGGCTGGAGAACCGATGATGCAGGAAATGGCCTTGATTTCAGCGGTTTCGGCGATGAAGCATAAACCTGTCTCGGAGGAAGAGCAGTCAGGACAGACTACGCAAAACGACGGAATGAAACAGGATGGGGAGTTTGAGATACCGGAATATGTGTATGTTTTCTAAAAATGACGAAAGATGGAAAGAGGTATAAGCATGGCGGACAAATCAATCGCGTTTATCATTTGTGTCAATGATGAAACATATTTTGAAGAATGTCTTTTTTATATCAACCGTCTGCGTCTGCCGGATGGTTATATAGCGGAGGTTTATCCTGTGCGGCAGGCGGAAAGTATTTTTCAGGGCTACAATATGGCGATGCAGCAGTCCGATGCGCAGTATAAAGTGTATATGCATCAGGATGTGTTTCTGATCGATAAGGACATCATACGGTATTTCCTGGAATTGTTTGAACAGCAGCCCAAGGCGGGAATCGCCGGGGTGTTGGGCACAAACAGATATTCCAATGAGCGCAGTTTTTTCCGAAGCTGGAATCTGGGCAATGTGCTGGGATGCAGTGAAGGAAAAGCATTTCACAATCATCTGTCGGAAGAACCGGCTCTGGCGGCGGCCTTAGACGGTATGTTCCTGATGACGGCAGTGGATCTTCCCTGGCGGGAAGATGTGCTCTCCGGCTGGGATTTTTATGATATTTCGCAATCGCTGGAGTTTGGCAGGAACCGGCGTCAGTTATGGGTTCTTGCCGGCAAAAAGCCCTGGTGCATTCATGACTGCGGATTTCTCAACTTGACGGGTTATGATGAGGCGCAGGAAGCATTTTTAGAGATTTACCGCAAAGATTTACCGGATTATGCAAAGCGTGGTCCGGTATATCCTGAGAGATACCGGGAGCATTATGCACTGATGATGGAGCTGAAAGAGCAGTGGAAGTCGCTGCTTTTTATGGGCAAGGTGCAGGAAGTCCGCGCAGTAGCGCCCAAAGTCTGGGACGATCGGTTTATTGATACGGAGCTGGCAATTATTCGCAATATTTTAGAGATTTTGCAAAAAGAGGAACGGGCAGGCATTTCTGCGGAAGATGGTTTTCTCTATGACTGCGGTTCCTTTGAACAGGCACAGAAGAAATATTTAAAGACGAAGTTTTATATCAGGAGAAAGAAGTATGCGGCGGATGATGTGGGTACCTGTCCTGACGTGTCGGCAGCGGCAATGCGTGTGATCCGCAAGCATACGATGATACAGCGCAAAGCATAATCATATGCGCTGGCGGCGTATGGTGATGTGGAGAAAAATACCCAAAGGGATGATGCGGCGAAAGGGAAAATTATGAGGATTTTATATTATACTTGGGAGGAGAATTCTCGGGATGATATGGTAAGTACTTTGCGGGGGCTGGGGCATCAAGTGGAGGTTTGCGCTGCACCCTGCCGCGATTACGAGGATGACGCGGAACTGGCAGCTATTCTGGAGGAAGCTATACATTTGCGGCACGTGGAATGCTTGTTTTCTTTTAATTTTTTTCCGGTGCTTGCCAAAACGGCTGAACGCTGTAAGTTGAAATATATATCCTGGATTTATGACTGTCCGCACTGGACCTTGTTCTCACCGGCGGTCAAAGGTGCATACAACTATATATTTGTTTTTGACAGGCGGCAGTATCAGCAGCTGAAAGCTGTGGGGGTACAGCGCTGCTATCATTTTCCGATGGCCGTCAATACCACGCGGTTGGAAGCCCAGCTGGGGGAGAATGGAACAGGCCAGGAATCTTTGCCACGGGGAAATATACAAGGCTGGGACAGTTTGGAGGTATCTTTTGTGGGCAGCCTCTATGAAAATAATCTCTATGACAAGGTTCATTATCTGCCAGAGTATATTCGTGGGTATCTGTCCGGTATTATGGAGGTGCAGGAACGTATTTACGGTTATAATTTTGTCAGTGAGCTTTTGAGCGATGAAATCGTATCGCAGATGCAACAATTTATTTCCATGGATCTGCCGCAGGGCTATTTCGTCACCAAACGCGAGCTGTTTGCTTCCATGCTCAACGGCAAGATTACATGTAGGGAGAGGATAGGCCTGCTTAGGGAATTGTCGGAGCGTTTCAACCTGACAATGTACACGGCCTCAGATATTGCAGTACTGCCGCGGGCGAGGGCTGGGGGTATCGTAGATTATGTCTCGCAAATGCCCAAGGTGTTTCGCAATTCTAAAATCAACCTTAATATCAGCCTGCGTTCCATTCAGAGCGGGATTCCTTTGCGCGCGTTGGATATTATGGGGGCGGGCGGCTTTTTACTATCCAATTATCAGCCGGAACTTGCAGAATATTTTGAAGATGGCAAAGAGCTTGCTCTCTACACAAGCGCGCAGGATTTGCTGGATAAGACTGCTTATTATCTTACACATGAGGATGAACGCAAGGCCATTGCCAGAGCGGGATTTGCCAAAGTAAAGCGGCTGTTTTCCTATGAAGTGCGGGTCGAAGAAATGCTGCGGCTCGCGGACGTCTTGTAACTCCATAGGAACTTTCCATACAACGCATAAAATACTTATGGGAAATATAGGTGTTTTGCACAGATTTCCCATAAGTATTTTTATAGGCAGTTTATAAAAGTTTTATGGAATAGCGCTGTAATGTAAAATTTAAGGCGGAATAGTTACAATTTGGAAGAGAAAATCTGGAAAATTCCTTGAATTTTCCAGCAATGCTTGCTATAATATAGAAAAGTATAAGAAGGTCTCAAGGAAGATAAATTGGGCATATAGTAAGTTATAATGCTAAGAAGGGAGGATGACCTATGAGTATTTCTAGTATAAGCAGTCAAGGGTTACAACAGAACTATCGCCAGCTTGCCAGTGGAAAACGTATTAACTCAGCAGCAGATGATGCAGCTGGTTTAGCGATTGCCGAGAAGATGTTGACCCAAAGCAATGGTTATGATGTGGGACGGAGGAATGCAGCGACTTCCCAGGATATGGTGAATGTTGCAGACGGCGGCCTCTCCACAATTACCGATTCTTTACAGCGTATCCGTGAGTTGGGCGTACAGGCTTCTAATACCGCTATTTATGGTGATTCTGAACGCAAAATGATGCAGCAGGAGATTGACCAGCTCAAGCAGAACATTTCAGATGCAGCGAAGAATACCACTTTTAACACTATGAGCCTGTTAGACGGCAAGATGGGCAGCAGCCATGTAGCCTCCGGGCCGGATGGCAGCGGCATGGAGATTAATATGCCGAATGCAACATTGGAAGCATTAGGTATCGCTGATTTTGATGTGACCGGAGATTTCGATCTGTCGGTGATTGACGATGCGATTGATAAAGTTTCGTCAGCCCGGGGCGAGATGGGAGCAACATACAACCGTCTGGGCCATACCATGAACTTTAATTCTTATGCATCGCTGAATACTACAGCAGCTCGCAGCCGTATTGAGGATCTTGATTTTCCCAAGGCGATATCTGACATGAAAAAGAACAGCCTGTTAGAGGAATACAGGCTTATGATGCAGAAGAAGCGGGAAGAGCAGGATAACATGGTAGTGAATCTGCTGAGATTTAATTCCTAATGGTTGAGGAACGAAGTTCTGTCTGTATTGTGAAGCGGATATGAACTGCCTTTAGATGTTGTACATTGTATAACATATTAGAAAACATCATTGGACTGATTTCGATATTGAATCGAAGTCAGTCCATTTTATTTTTTCGTAAGAATTTCTATGCGTTGTTCTGGTTTCATTTATCATGAAGGGTAAAAAAGCCCCCATCTCCTGATGTTTGATACAGGGATGGGGGATGTTGTTTCATTTAGCAATATGCATCCATCATCATTCCGGAATAGATGGAAGTAATGTACGGTGTTACAAAAGTCTTTCCGGGATTCTTATAAGTTACGAGAACCTTATCAACATACCGCATGGGATCCAGGGAGGCATTGTTTGCTTTTGCACTCAGCAAATTCTTAAAGTCATTAAGTACGGAGAGATTTTCTTCGTAGTCATTGGTAGAGACTGTCTCCCTCAGGGTATCATCATCTATGGAGATAGAGCCGTCTTCGCCGACCATCAGACCAATATTCTCAAGGCTGGTCTGATAAGCAAAGGCTGTGCTGCTCATATCCTTGTAAAGCTGTACGCTCTGGGGCTGGCTGCCAGAATATTTGCTGGCAGTCTGTAAAATAGAATTATAAGAATCTACTAACGTCTGTATGTTATCAGCCATGGCGTCTGCGTTCGTCTTAAAACCGACTGTGGCAGGCTTACCCTCGGGACTGGTGCCATGTAGTGTTAATTCAAAATTGTTGTCCAAAAGGAACGTATTGGAATATGCCATATGTTCCGTTCCATTGAGTAAGAAAACGGCATTGTGCGCTTCCTGTGAAACATAATCTATGCCAAGCACGTCAATTGCATCCATAGAGTCATGCGTGCCCTGCGGAGATATAGAAAATAGAAACGTCTCGTCTGGGCTGATTCCTGTAGCTTGTGATTCAATTTGTAAAGCGCTTAAACCGTCTGCATTTTCAGCAATCGCTGCATTCAAGCCAATATCTGCGTTAGTAACCAGGCCTGCGAGCTTCCTCTGGATGGAAAAATTGGTATCCTCAGCGTTGACGGTAAATTGGAACTCGTAAGCTGAAGTATTATTCTCCAAATCAAAAGAGTATGAACCAGGCTTGAGGTTCAAACGATTTTTGTCTAGGAAATTTCCCTGATTAATCTGCGAAGTTGCAAGATTTTTGACTTCAATAGTAAAACCATCTGGATTACCGGATAGCCGGCTGTCGCCGACATAATCAGCCGATACTACATCTTCCTGAGAAGAAAAAGCTAACTTCTTCTGAAATGCGTTCCCGATTCCTTCTTCAGCATCGGAAAGAGATGCAATTACATTTTGGATTATGCGAGTGCTTTCTTTTATATCAATTGCAAATTTCTGTACATCCTCTGAACGCTTAATCTTGTACAGGGGGGAATCTTTGTTTATTTTAACAATTTTATTACAGATATTGCGTAACTCGCTTTTCTTGTGTGAATCATATCGGGATGCCGATTGGTTAGCATATGTGTTTAGATAATAATGATAAGCTGTATCAATCGCGGCCACGATAATCCCCTCCTTTCATCCTTGAAATCGTGCCATGCACGGGGGTAAAATAAACATTCCATGTATTTGAGGTGTTTATCGGCTTATTTAGGCATTTTCTTAACAGTGAGGCGAAAAAATTTGTAAAATTATTTAAAACAATTTTATATACAATGTTTTCTTACCGGAGACAGAATTTACTATTTTATGCAATCAGCTACTGTTTCCCCATGCCTTAGATTATACAAAATAATATTTTGCGGAAAAACATATTTAATATTACAACGTTTTATGATATTATTGCTATCACTTAGAGAATCAAGGTTATGGAATTTACGGAGGAAATACATGCAGTTAGAAAAAACATTTTTTCAAAAAGAAGTTCGTTTTGGATATGAAGTTTCAGAAAAAGTAAAGAAGATATGGGCTGTCGAGTTAAATCTTCTGGAATATTTTGATAACTTATGCCGTGAACATAATTTGCGTTACTTTATAGAATATGGAACGCTGCTTGGCGCCGTCCGGCATCAGGGATTTATTCCCTGGGATGATGATATTGATGTAGTTATGTTCCGGGATGATTATGAGAAGCTGAAAATAGTTGCGCGGGATGCTGTCTGTCCGCCTTATTTTTTCCAGGACGCTTATACGGATTCAATGGTAGGGGCATTTTCTAAATTAAGGGACAGCCGGACAACGGCAATAGAGTTCCCGGATGCCCTGCCAGATTATAATCAGGGGATTTTTATTGATATTTTTCCCTTGGATCATGTTTCTGACGGTGTCAATATGGATTTGACAATTGGAGAGATACAGAGAGAGATTTGGATGTCTATTGTAAATCCGCAGGCTTTTGTATCTATGATTGAGCAAGGGCACAAACCGGTTTTGGATACGTCCCTTTATATGGAGCTGTTAAGGATGCCTGTCCGTGAACGTATTCGGACGTTTGAGGAGTTTAACATTTCTCAATTTGGGAAGTCTGGTAAAGTACAGTTTATTACGGATTTTTTATGGGGCCATCCGGGGTTGCCACAGGAATGGTACTCAGAGGTAATTTATCTTCCATTTGAAAATTTAATGGCGCCGGTTCCGGCAGAATATGATAAAATTTTAAAGCACCGTTTTGGGGATTATATGACGCCAGTTCAAGGAAAGAGTGATCACGAAGGAATCTTTTGGGATCCAGATGTGCCTTACACAAAATACATGAAATAAACTATTGACGCTAAGGGTCGATTGTGCTATAGTAAACTAGCGATGGAAGTAGGTCTTTTTTTTATGCCTAAAATTAGAATTAAGTGGAGGTGGAAGTTGTGCGCACAAAAATTACATTGGCATGTACAGAATGTAAGCAACGTAATTACAACATGACCAAAGACAAGAAGACTCATCCAGACAGAATGGAGACTAATAAGTATTGCCGATTCTGTAGGAAACACACGTTGCATAAGGAGACTAAGTAGCAGAGAGAGCCAGGAAGTGAAAGGTTGGACAGATTGTTCACCCGCCCCTGTATTTTAGGCGCAGAAAGCGCGCCATAGGAGGTAGAAATGGGAGAAAGCAAAACAGAAAAGGCTTCAAAGACGAGCTGGTTTGCCGGAATGAAAGCCGAATTCGACAAGATAATTTGGCCTGACAAGAAATCACTTACCAGACAGACAGTGGCAGTAATTGCTGTTTCGGTTGCCTTGGGTCTTATCATTGCCGTGGTGGATGTAATCATTAAGTACGGCGTAGATGCCCTGGTGAGTTTATAGGAGGCGCAGGTGATTTATGGCAGAGGCAAACTGGTATGTAGTTCATACCTATTCCGGTTATGAAAAGAAGGTTAAGGAGAACATTGAGAAGACGATCGAGAATCGGCACCTGGAGGATCAGATTTTGGAAGTAAGGGTTCCGATGCAGAGCGTTGTGGAAATGAAAAACGGTGTGAGAAAAACTGTCGAGAAAAAAATGTTTCCGGGATATGTTCTCATTAATATGGTTATGAATGATGATATATGGTATGTGGTTAGAAATACCAGAGGTGTTACCGGGTTTGTAGGTCCGGGTTCCAAACCTGTACCACTCACTGAAGCTGAAATGAGACCATTGGGTATTCAGGTTGACAATGTGATTGTTGATTTTGCGGAAGGCGATTCTATCCGGGTTATCGGAGGTGTCTGGAAAGATACGGTCGGTATTATTCAGACGATGAACCATGGCAAGCAGATGGTGACTATCAATGTTGACCTGTTCGGTCGTGAAACACCGGTAGAAATAAGTTTCACAGATATCAGAAAGTTATAAGATGCGTATTGTTATGGGATTTTTGTGAAATACCCATACAAGAAATATTTAAGGAGGATTTTCCAAATGGCAAAGAAAGTAGAAGGTTATATCAAATTACAGATTCCTGCCGGAAAAGCGACACCGGCACCACCAGTTGGTCCGGCACTTGGACAGCACGGTGTGAATATCGTTGAATTCACCAAGCAGTTCAATGCAAAGACGGCTGACCAGGGAGATTTAATTATTCCGGTAGTAATTACCGTATATGCAGACAGAAGCTTCAGCTTCATCACGAAGACTCCGCCTGCCGCTGTGCTGATTAAGAAGGCATGCAACATCAAATCCGGTTCTGGAGTACCGAATAAGACGAAAGTAGCGACGATTCCGAAGGCAAAGATTCAGGAAATCGCAGAGCTGAAAATGAAGGATTTGAATGCAAGTTCTTTGGAAGCAGCTATGAGCATGATTGCAGGAACAGCAAGAAGCATGGGTGTTGAAGTAGGAGAATAGGCACCCCGCATTTAGCGAAACGTGGGAGGGGCAGCTCCCGATATTACCACTAGGAGGTTATCAGAATGAAACGAGGAAAGAAATATATAGAAGCTGCGAAGGCCATCGACAGGGCAGCGCAGTATGATACAGCAGAAGCAATCAGCCTGGTAAAAAAGGCAGCAATTGCTAAATTTGATGAGACAATCGAAGCTCATATCAGAACCGGTTGTGACGGACGTCACGCAGAACAGCAGATCCGTGGCGCAGTAGTATTACCGCACGGAACAGGTAAGAGCGTTAAGGTTTTGGTTTTTGCAAAGGGAGACAAAGTGGACGAAGCTACAGCAGCAGGCGCCGACTATGTAGGCGGGGAAGAATTGATTCCTAAGATTCAGAACGACGGCTGGCTGGACTTTGACGTTGTAGTTGCTACTCCCGATATGATGGGTGTTGTTGGACGTCTTGGACGTGTACTTGGACCGAAAGGTTTGATGCCGAACCCCAAAGCAGGAACCGTTACCATGGATGTTACCAAGGCGGTAAACGATATCAAGGCCGGTAAGATTGAGTACAGATTAGATAAGACCAATATTATCCATGTGCCAATTGGAAAAGCATCTTTTACAGAAGAACAGTTAGCGGACAACTTCCAGACCCTTATGGATGCCATCATCAAGGCAAGGCCTGCCGCAGTGAAAGGTCAGTTTTTAAAGAGCATTACACTGGCTCCTACTATGGGACCGGGCGTAAAGGTCAACGCTGCGAAGCTTGTTTAAAATGGATGTTGACATCTGAGATATACAATGTTATACTATACAAGAATTTTTGCCGAAGACAGCAGGTGCCTATGGGCGTAACATGTTGGCCTGCCGAGGGATTTTGCCAGAGTTGAGTCTGGCAGTGATTGAGATATTTCAAGCCTCTTTGTCTTTCGGACAAGGAGGCTTTTTAAATTAAATATAAGGAGGTGCACGATTCGTGGCAAAAGTAGAGTTAAAGCAGCCTATCGTACAGGAGATTTCCGATTACATCAAAGATGCACAGTGTGTTGTATTAGTAGATTATCGTGGATTGACTGTAGAACAGGATACACAGCTGCGCAGGCAGTTAAGAGAAGCTGGCGTTACTTATAAAGTATACAAGAATACCCTGATGAATTTTGCATTCAAGGGAACAGACTTTGAAAGTATGTCTTCTTTGTTGGAAGGACCGAATGCAATCGCTATTTCTAAAGATGATGCGACTGCACCGGCAAGAATCCTTGCAAAATTTGCAAAGGGCGCCGAAGCATTAGAGTTGAAGGCAGGCGTTGTAGAAGGGACTTTCTATGATGCGGCCGGCATTAAGGCAATCGCAAGCGTTCCGTCCAGAGAGGAATTGCTCTCCAAATTCCTTGGAAGCATCCAGTCTCCGATTACCAACCTGGCACGTGTTCTTAACCAGATTGCAGAGCAGGGCGGCAAAGAGGCAGCAGTAGAGGCTGCACCGGCAGCGGAAGAAGCTCCGGCTGAGACAGAAGGTAACTAGCTGAATAAAATTGAAATTATAATAACAAATTGGAGGTAAACAATAATGGCAAAGTTGACAACAGAAGAATTTATTGAGGCTATTAAAGAGTTAAGCGTATTAGAGTTGAATGAGTTAGTAAAAGCATGTGAAGAGGAATTCGGCGTATCCGCAGCAGCAGGCGTTGTAGTTGCAGCAGCAGGCGGCGATGGAGCAGGCGCAGCAGAAGAGAAGAGCGAGTTCGATGTTGAGCTGACAGAAGTTGGACCGAACAAAGTTAAGGTTATCAAGGTTGTACGTGAAGTAACCGGCTTAGGTCTGAAGGAAGCTAAGGAAGTCGTTGACGGAGCTCCCAAGGTTGTTAAGGAAGGCGCTGAGAAGGCCGAAGCAGAAGACATTAAGACTAAGTTAGAAGCAGAAGGCGCAAAGGTAACATTAAAGTAATAATGTAGCGTAATTTGTATTCTTTAAAAATGAATCCCGTTTAGCAAGAAGTAAGATATGATAACTCTTGTTGAACGGGATTATTTTTATCTTATAGGAAAGGCCTTGTCACGCTAAAGCGTGAAAGTGTCTTCTTATTAAGAGCTAGATATTACTTGATGATTATCGTATAATGAAGAAAGTGAAAACGGAATAACAGCGCTATGAATAGAAATGGGTGACGAAGACTATGTTACAGTTTGAAGATTCTTTTTTTGAAGATGAAGTCAGAGAAGGGTTTTATGTGCCTGCCATGATAAAAAAAGCGTGGGCGGCAGAGCTGACAGTCATGTACGAGGTAGATAAAATCTGTAAAAAGCATAACATCCGATATTTTTCGGATTGGGGAACGATGCTTGGCGCAGTGCGCCATGGCGGGTTTGTCCCCTGGGACGATGATTTTGACATTATGATGTGCCGCAAAGACTACGAACATTTTTTGCGGGTGGCAGAGGAAGAACTCCCAGAAGGCTTTGCTGTCTTGAATATGGACAACACTGAGAACTTCTGGTATTTCCTGTCAAGGGTTGTGTTAAGGCCCAGAATCTGTTTTGAGGAAAAGCATTTAAAACAGTATCATGGATTTCCTTATATTGTGGGGATTGATATTTTTATTTTAGATACGATGTCATCGGATCCACAGCAGGAGAAACAAAGAGAAACAATTATTGAGTATATCCTTGCATTAGCCGATTCAATAGAGACAAAGAAGTTGTCAGTGGAGAACAAGGAGTCAGCTTTGTGTAAGATTGAGCAAATATGCAAGGTGAATATAAATCGTTCGCTGTCAGATGCGCAATTGAAAATGCAATTGTATCAGCTGGTAAAAAAACTGATGGCTGCGTTTGAAAATGACAGGCAAGGGAATTATGTGCAGTTAATCCCTCATGCGGTATATCGTGGAAATACAGGATTTCCGCAAAGTTATTATGAGGATGTGATACGCGTTCCTTTTGAAAACATAGAGATTATGCTTCCAGTCAGGTATGAAGCTATGCTTCAGAAAAAGTATGGAGATTATATGCAATTGATACGCAATAAGGCGGGGCATAATTATCCGTTTTTTCAGTCGCAGAAGGAGCAATTTGAGAAAATTCTGGGCTATCAGCTTCCGAGGTATCAGTATTCGGGCATTCGTCCCAGGCGGAATACAAAAGAACATTCCTATAAATATCAGATAAGAGAGTTCTTTCTTGAGTTAGAGAGGATACATGGGGAAATCCGCGAAAAGGTTCAAGTGGCAGAGAATTTAATTAAAGCGCAGGAAACGGCGATTGAAATGGGAACTCTGATTGAGCAGGTTAAGGGTGAAAATCATCCGCTTATCCGTAAACTGGAAGAATATTGCGAAGCGGTGTTTGAATTATATCATGAAACCCTTCAGAAACATGAGGATGTACTGCAAGAGAAAACTGAGAAGTTGGAGCATCTTGAGCGCCAGATAGAACAAGATACAAAAAAGTCCATTTTAGAGCGAAAAGAAGCCGTGTTCCTGCCGTTCAGCGGCAAATACTGGCCTGCGCTGCATAGTGTGTGGGAAGCTGTGGCAGCTAAGCCGGAGTGGGATGTCTCGGTCGTTCCTCTGCCTTATTATTATAAAGAATACGACGGAAGTTTTCTTGACAGGGTATTTCATATCTCAGAGTACCCGCAAAATATCCCTTTAGAGGACTATGAGGAGTTTGATTTAGCTTTGCGTCACCCAGATATAATTTTTATCCAGAATCCGTATGATGAGTGGAATTCTGTGATGAGTATTCCCCGGGAGTATTATTCATCTGAAATTAGAAATTATACCGAGCAGTTAGTCTATATCCCATACTTTCTCGTTGAGGAGTTTACGAAGGAGAACGAGAGGGAATATTGGAATATGAATTATTACTGTACGGTTCCCGGAGTTGTCAACGCGGATTGGGTCTTCGTGCAGTCTCAAAATATGAAGAAGACTTATATTGACAAGTTGACGGAATTTGCAGGTGAAGAGACCAGGCAAATCTGGGAGAAGAAAATTGCAGGGATTGGCTCCCCATTGACAGATGATAAAAGAGACGTAATGGATTCGGATTGCAGATACCCACAGGAGTGGCAGAGAATCGTGCAGAAGCCAGACGGTGGCAGAAAGAATCTGATTCTCTTCTATGTAAGTATGAGCGCACTGCTTCAGTACAAGGAGAAAATGATTGAGAAAATAGAAGAGGTGATGGAAGCTGCCATGGAGAGCCTTGAGGAAGTGACGTTTATCTGGAAAGAAGATTCTATGATAGACTTAAATGAAAAGGCGCTTGGCCAAACATTAAACAGGAAATATCAGGCGCTTAGGGAAGAAGTAATGGCCGGGCATACGATGATATATGCCGAAAATATCAGCGACGAGGCGTTAGCGGCCGTGTGTGACGGCTATTATGGCGTGCCCTCTGCGCTGGGAAATAAGTTCCAGGTTCTGCATAAATCAATTATGATTTGTGATTTCCAGTAAAAAATGATAGATTTCCCATTCGCTATCCGTAATAATTAATGTAATTACAAAACCAACCGCGCGCAGGTCTGGAAAAGAGGATGATTTATGAAGATAGGAGAGCACAATTATATTCGGCAACTACAATTGCATAATGAAAAAGCGCTATTATATGTGATTGACGCATACGGCGGCTTATTGAAATCCGTCATACGCAAACAGCTTTTCAGCTTGCCCCAGCGGCAGGAGGAATGTCTGGATGATGTGCTTTTGAAAATCTGGCAGAATATTTCCGACTTTGATGAGAGCAAAAATTCGTTTAAAAATTGGGCGGCCGCCATTGCGAGGTATCGGGCAATTGATTATCTGAGGCAATATCAGCGGGAACTTACGACTGTGGATATTGAAGATACTGTGATTGCCAGGGAAGACCACAGAATCGCGGCTATGATAGAACAGGAAATTTCAGAGGAAGTGGAAAAGATGCTGGATACGCTAAAGCCTGTCGATCGGGAATTGTTTATGAGGCTATATGTGGAAGAGCAGTCCGTGGAACAGGTCAGCCGGGAGACCGGAATGAAAAAAGAAGTAATCTATAACCGACTGTCCAGGAGCAAACGGAAACTACGCAGGCAATTCCGATTAGAAAGAGGTGTATGATGATGAGGAAAAACATATATCAGCTGCTGAATGAAGTGGAAACTGATTTCAGGGAATATGAGCAGACAGAATTGTCCTCCCGGGAAAAAGATTATCATAAGCAGAAGGTTTTGATGGAGGTAAGAAGAATGGGAAATAAGGAAAATAAAAATAAAAAGGGCAGAGTTTGGAAAGCAGCGGTAGGCATAGCGGCAGCGTGCGCGGTGGTAGTAGGAGCCACAAGCATTGCGAATCCGGTTTTGGCAGAGGAGCTTTTTAGCAGCGTATTCGGAAACCTGGTTGAAAACGCACAGGGTGAAAAATACGAGGAAGAAGATACGGAAAGGTATACGAAAATTGGCAAGAGTTCTACGGCAGTTCAAGATGAAGTTGATAAGCAGCAGGATTCCGACAGTTATGTGACGACTATGGAGAATAATGGCGTGACGCTTTCGGTCTCCGATGTTTATTGCGACGGCTATGTCCTCTACTACACGGCGTCTATTAAGACCAATCATGAAGGATTGAATCAGGCGGATGGAATTATCACAGAGACAAAGGAAGGGTCTAACCCATCTATATTCGTAGACGGCACACAACTGTCAGGTTATGCTTCCAAAGCATTTGAGAAATCTAAGGACGGATCTTTTGTGACGATTAACCAGATTGATTTGATGGCCCCCACCGATGCGCAGGAGAAACCCATAGACCTTAAAGTTGGTGAAAAGGATACGTTTGTTGTGGATTGGGATGTGAAACAGTTTGTAGGCTATCTCTGGGATCAGTGGGATGAGTCAGGAGAATATGTGAACACAGGCAAGGTGGAAGGAGACTGGCACCTGAGATTCCCGGTAACTGTTGACAAATCCGGTAATGAGGCCTTTGCTATTAATAAAGAAGAAAACGGAATTACCGTCAAAAGTGCAGTCAAGACGAAAGCAGGGCTTGTCGTCGAGATAGACCTTCCTGATTTTACAAAGGAACCGTACAATGACCCATATAACGATCCTGATATTGGAATTAAGGATAGTCAGGGGAATTGGCTGCAGTGGATGAACCAGAAGACCGATATGCATGAGGACGGCACATCAACGATACAGATTATGGTGCTCTATGATGGAGAGAAGGATTTGACGTTTGACGTTACGACAAAAGATGAAGAACCACAGAATCTTGCAAGCATTGGGTTCCAGATTCCTTAAATAAGTGAGAGACGAAGAGTTATGAAAAGCGGAGGTGCAGGCTTAGCCTGTGCCTCTTGTTGTAAGTTTGTAACAGGCGATAGGTAAGTTTCTTGAAATAGTCCTTGACATTGAATAATTGATTGTGCTATCATATAGGATGCACTATTGTGGTAACGTGTACTCATTGCCAGGCAGTAGGCAGAATATAAAAACGAGAGGTGAAACGTCAATGGAGAAAAACAGAATACGTCCGATTAAAGCAGGAAAAAGCGTTCGTATGAGTTACTCGCGACAAAAGGAAGTATTAGAAATGCCGAACCTGATCGAGGTTCAGAAGAATTCTTACAACTGGTTTATCAGTGAAGGATTAAAAGAAGTATTTGCTGATATTTCTCCCATCGCAGACTACAGCGGACAGTTGAGTCTGGAATTTGTTGGATTTACATTGTGCGAAGATGATGTCAAATACTCAATCGCAGAGTGTAAAGAGCGAGATGCAACCTATGCCGCACCCTTGAAAGTAAAAGTAAGATTTTACAACAAAGAGGCGGTAGAAGAGGTTAAGGATTATGAAATCTTCATGGGCGACTTACCACTTATGACGGAGACGGGAACTTTCGTAATCAACGGTGCGGAACGTGTTATTGTAAGCCAGTTGGTACGTTCTCCCGGCATCTATTATGGAATTGCACACGATAAGGTGGGCAAGACCTTATATTCCTGCACTGTAATCCCCAACCGAGGTGCATGGTTGGAGTATGAGACAGATTCCAATGATGTATTTTATGTGCGTGTGGACAGAACGAGGAAAGTACCAGTTACTGTCTTAATTCGTGCGCTTGGGATTGGCACCAATCAGGAGATTGTTGATTTATTTGGGGAAGAGCCCAAGATCATTGCCAGCTTTGGCAAAGACGTTGCTACCAACTACCAGGAAGGCCTTTTGGAATTGTACAAGAAGATCCGTCCTGGAGAGCCGCTTACCGTGGAGAGTGCGGAGAGTTTGATTAATGCTATGTTCTTTGACCCCAGACGGTATGATTTGGCTAAGGTCGGAAGATATAAATTTAACAAGAAGCTGTCTTTGCGCAACCGTATTAACGGACAGGTCCTTGCTGAGGATGTGATTGATGAGACGACAGGTGAGATTGTCGCTGAAAAGGGAACTACAGTGAACCGTGAGCTTGCAGATGCGATTCAGAACACAGCAGTTTCCCATGTATGGATTCAGGGCGAGGAGCGCAATATCAAAGTACTGTCTAACTTGATGGTAGACGTGACGAATTATGTTGATATTACGCGGGAAGAGGCAAGGAGCCTGGGTATTACAGAATTAGTATATTACCCGGTTTTAGAGAAAATATTAGAAGAAAACGAGAGTTTGGAAGATATAAAAGATGCGCTACACAGGAATGCGGCAGATTTGATTCCCAAGCATATTACCAGGGAAGATATTTTGGCTTCCATTAACTATAATATGCACCTGGAATATGGTCTTGGAAATGACGACGATATCGACCATTTGGGCAATCGTCGTATCCGCGCAGTCGGAGAGCTTTTGCAGAACCAGTACCGGATAGGTTTGTCCAGGATGGAGCGCGTTGTCCGCGAGAGGATGACAACCCAGGATTTGCAGGGAATTTCCCCGCAGAGTCTGATTAACATTAAACCAGTAACAGCAGCCGTGAAGGAGTTCTTTGGTTCCTCCCAGCTGTCACAGTTTATGGATCAGAATAACCCTCTGGGCGAGTTGACGCACAAGAGGCGTCTGTCTGCATTGGGGCCTGGTGGTCTGTCCAGAGACCGCGCCGGATTTGAGGTGCGTGACGTGCATTATTCCCATTATGGAAGGATGTGCCCGATTGAGACCCCTGAAGGTCCCAATATCGGTCTGATCAACTCGCTGGCAACGTATGCAAGGATTAATGAATACGGTTTTGTGGAAGCGCCTTATCGCAAGATTGACAAAACAGACCCCAAGAATCCGCGTGTAACGGATGAGGTAATCTATATGACTGCGGATGAGGAAGATAATTACCATGTGGCGCAGGCGAACGAGGCGCTCGATGCGGAAGGCCATTTTGTGCGTAACTCCGTGTCCGGCCGTTACCGCGAAGAGACGCAGGAGTATGAGAAAGCAATGTTCGATTACATGGACGTATCGCCTAAGATGGTGTTCTCCGTGGCTACGGCATTGATTCCGTTCCTGGAAAATGATGATGCAAACCGCGCGCTGATGGGTTCTAACATGCAGCGTCAGGCAGTGCCGCTTTTGACTACGGAAGCTCCGGCAGTCGGAACTGGTATGGAGACGAAAGCTGCTAAGGACTCTGGCGTCTGTGTGCTGGCAAAACGCGCCGGTGTTGTAGAGCGGGCTGTGTCCAATGAGATTACAATTAAGACGGAAGACGGCAACCGCGACGTCTATAAATTGACGAAATTTTTGCGAAGCAACCAGTCCAACTGCTATAATCAGAGGCCGATTGTCTATAAGGGCGATAAGGTGGAAGCTGGACAGGTGATTGCAGACGGTCCCTCCACGTCCAACGGTGAGCTTGCACTGGGCAAGAATCCGCTGATTGGATTCATGACCTGGGAGGGATATAACTATGAGGACGCTGTCCTTTTGAGCGAAAGGTTAGTACAGGAGGATGTTTATACATCCGTTCATATAGAGGAGTATGAGGCAGAGGCGCGTGATACCAAGCTGGGACCGGAAGAGATTACAAGGGACGTTCCAGGTGTCGGCGACGATGCGCTTAAAGATTTGGATGAACGTGGAATTATCCGCATTGGTGCGGAGGTGCGTGCCGGAGATATTCTCGTGGGTAAAGTAACGCCGAAGGGAGAGACGGAGCTGACAGCAGAGGAACGTCTTTTGCGTGCAATTTTTGGTGAGAAAGCGCGTGAAGTCCGTGATACTTCCCTCAAGGTTCCGCATGGTGAATACGGCATTGTCGTCGACGCAAAGGTATTTACCAGGGACAACGGTGACGAACTGTCGCCGGGAGTGAATCAGGCGGTCCGTATTTACATCGCCCAGAAGAGAAAGATTTCTGTGGGTGATAAGATGGCTGGTCGTCATGGTAACAAGGGTGTTGTTTCCAGGGTGCTTCCGGTGGAAGATATGCCGTTTCTGCCGAATGGGCGTCCGCTGGATATTGTGCTGAACCCATTGGGCGTGCCGTCCCGTATGAATATCGGGCAGGTTTTGGAGATCCATTTGAGCTTGGCTGCAAAAGCGCTGGGATTTAATATTGCCACGCCGGTTTTTGATGGTGCGGACGAGAATGACATTATGGATACCCTGGACTTGGCGAACGATTATGTGAACCTTTCCTGGGAAGAATTTGAAGCGAAGCACAAGCAGGAACTGCTTCCTGAGGTGCTTGAGTATCTATATAATAACAGGGAACACAGAGAGGTATGGAAGGGCGTGCCGCTTTCCCGTGACGGTAAGGTCAGGCTGCGTGATGGCCGGACAGGAGAATATTTTGACAGCCCGGTTACGATTGGGCACATGCATTACCTGAAACTGCATCACCTGGTAGATGATAAGATTCATGCGCGTTCCACCGGACCGTACTCACTGGTAACACAGCAGCCGTTGGGCGGTAAAGCACAGTTCGGCGGGCAGCGTTTCGGAGAGATGGAGGTTTGGGCGCTGGAGGCGTACGGCGCATCTTATACTTTACAGGAGATTTTGACTGTGAAGTCGGATGACGTCATTGGACGTGTGAAGACTTATGAAGCTATTATCAAAGGTGACAACATCCCCAAACCGGGTATTCCCGAGTCCTTTAAGGTACTTTTAAAAGAGCTTCAGTCGTTGGGGCTTGATGTGAAAGTTCTGGATGAGAACAGAGAAGAAATAGAGTTGATGGAGACCAGCGAATATGGCAATACCGATTTGAATTCTATCATTGCCGGCGACCGAAATTTTGCCTTTGAGGAGGAGGAATCTTTTGGCGAAATGGGCTTTAGCAAGCAGGAATTTAACGAAGAGAGCGAAGAGCTGGTTGATATAGAAGAAGAGGATGATGAGGAAGAGGATGCGTTGGAACTAGAGGATGATTTCGCCGAGTTTGAGGATGTTCTTGAATAGAGAATAGAAGGGAGAGTCACCATGCCAGAAGCAATGAATAAAGAGAAATACCAGCCAATTACGTTTGATGCCATAAAAATTGGCCTGGCGTCACCTGAGAAAATCCGTGAGTGGTCCAGAGGCGAGGTAAAGAAGCCGGAGACCATCAACTATAGAACCCTGAAACCGGAGAAGGACGGCCTGTTTTGCGAGAAGATTTTCGGGCCTAGCAAAGACTGGGAGTGCCACTGCGGCAAGTACAAGAAAATCCGCTATAAAGGCGTTGTCTGCGATCGCTGCGGCGTAGAGATTACTAAGGCAAGCGTGCGCAGGGAAAGGATGGGGCATATCGAGCTTGCTGCCCCGGTGTCCCATATCTGGTATTTCAAGGGAATCCCCAGCCGTATGGGGTTAGTCCTGGATTTATCCCCCAGGACGTTAGAGAAAGTATTGTATTTTGCATCTTATATTGTTTTGGATAAGGGAAGCAGCGATTTGCAGTACAAACAGGTCTTGACAGAAGCCGAATATCAGGAGGCAAGGGAGAAATTTGGCGCTGATTTCCGCGTGGGAATGGGTGCAGAATCTATTAAGGAACTATTAGAGGCCATTGATTTGGAGAAGGATGCGCTGGAATTGAAGACTGCTCTCAAGGATGCGACTGGGCAGAAACGTGCCCGTATCATCAAGCGTCTGGAAGTAGTAGAGGCGTTTCGCGGTTCTGGCAACAAGCCGGAGTGGATGATTATGGACGTAATTCCTGTAATTCCGCCTGATTTACGGCCGATGGTACAGTTGGACGGAGGACGGTTTGCGACCTCTGACTTGAATGACTTGTACCGCCGTATTATCAACCGCAATAACCGTCTGCGCAGGCTGTTAGAGCTGGGCGCACCGGATATTATCGTTAGAAATGAGAAAAGAATGCTGCAAGAGGCAGTGGATGCGCTGATTGACAATGGGCGCAGGGGCCGTCCGGTTACCGGACCTGGAAACCGTGCCCTTAAGTCATTGTCCGACATGTTGAAGGGTAAATCAGGACGTTTCCGTCAGAACCTTCTTGGTAAACGTGTGGATTATTCCGGGCGTTCCGTTATCGTGGTAGGACCGGAGTTAAAGATTTATCAGTGCGGACTGCCCAAAGAGATGGCAATTGAGTTGTTTAAGCCTTTCGTTATGAAAGAGCTTGTATATAATGGAGCGGCGCATAATATTAAGAGCGCTAAGAAGATGGTAGAGCGTCTCCAGCCGGAGGTGTGGGATGTTTTGGAGGAAGTCATCAAAGAACATCCGGTTATGCTCAACCGTGCCCCCACGCTGCACAGATTAGGAATTCAGGCGTTTGAGCCTATTCTGGTGGAGGGTAAGGCAATTAAGCTGCATCCGCTGGTATGTACAGCGTTTAACGCGGACTTCGACGGAGACCAGATGGCGGTACATCTTCCGTTGTCTGTGGAAGCACAGTCAGAGTGTAGATTTTTGCTGCTATCACCGAATAACCTTTTGAAGCCTTCGGATGGCGGGCCGGTGGCAGTTCCTTCCCAGGATATGGTGCTCGGAATTTATTATCTGACACAGGAAAGGCCGGGGGCCTTGGGCGAAGGTAAGTTTTTCAAGAATGTAAACGAGGCGATTCTCGCTTATGAGAACGAAGCCTTGACATTGCATTCCAGAATTACGGCGCGTATGCAGCGCACGACGCCGGACGGCGAGGTCGTAAGCGGAAACGTGGAATCCACGTTGGGACGTTTCATTTTCAATGAGATTTTGCCGCAGGATTTAGGATTTGTAGACAGGAGCAAGCCGGAAGATTTTCTGAAGCTTGAAGTCGATTTCCATGTGGGGAAAAAGGGCTTGAAGCAGATTCTTGAGAAAGTCATCAATATCCACGGCGCAACAAAGACGGCAGAGGTGTTGGATGACATCAAGGCTATGGGCTACAAATATTCTACCAGGGCGGCGATGACGGTTTCAATTTCTGACATGACAGTGCCGGCGAAGAAACCGGAATTGATTCAGAATGCGCAGGACACGGTAGATAAGATTACCAAGAACTATAAGCGCGGCCTGATTACCGAGGAAGAGAGATATAAGGAAGTCGTTGAGACCTGGAAACAGACGGACGACATTTTGACAAAGGAACTTTTGGACGGCCTGGATAAGTATAATAACATCTATATGATGGCGGATTCCGGAGCCCGTGGTTCTGATAAGCAGATTAAACAGCTCGCAGGTATGCGTGGATTGATGGCGGATACGACGGGACGTACGATTGAGCTGCCGATTAAGTCTAATTTCCGTGAGGGCCTGGATGTATTGGAGTATTTCATGTCGGCACATGGAGCCCGCAAGGGTCTGTCCGATACGGCGTTGCGTACGGCTGACTCAGGATATTTGACGAGGCGTCTTGTCGACGTGTCACAGGAATTGATTATCCGCGATATTGACTGTTGTGAAGGCAAGTCGATACCGGGCATGTATGTGAAAGCATTCATGGACGGCAAAGAAGAAATTGAGAGCTTGCAGGAGCGCATTACCGGACGTTTCTCCTGCGATACCATCTGTGATGCAGAAGGTAATGTTCTCGTAAAAGCAAACCATATGATTACACCGAGGCGTGCGGCATTAGTTATGAGCAAGGGTGTGGATGAGAAAGGTGAACCGCTTACCAAAGTTAAGATTCGTACCGTGTTGACCTGCCGTTCCCACAATGGAATCTGTGCGAAGTGTTATGGTGCGAACATGGCGACCGGCCAGGCAGTTCAGGTCGGAGAGTCTGTAGGTATTATCGCAGCGCAGTCGATTGGCGAGCCTGGTACACAGCTTACGATGCGTACCTTCCATACCGGCGGTGTTGCAGGAAACGATATCACACAGGGTCTTCCCCGTGTGGAGGAGCTTTTTGAGGCGCGTAAGCCAAAGGGTCTTGCGATTATCACAGAATTTGCAGGTGTTGCCACGATCAAGGACACCAAGAAGAAGCGTGAAATCATTGTCACAAACGAGGAGACCGGGGAAATGAAGGCGTACCTGATTCCCTATGGTTCACGTATTAAGATTATGGACGGCGCAATCTTAGAGGCCGGTGATGAACTGACCGAAGGTAGCGTGAATCCGCATGATATTTTGAAAATTAAGGGTGTGCGTGCCGTACAGGATTATATGATTCAGGAAGTGCAGCGCGTTTACCGTTTGCAAGGTGTGGAAATCAATGACAAGCATATCGAAGTGATTGTGCGCCAGATGCTAAAGAAGATTCGCATTGAGAATAATGGAGATTCCGATTTCCTTCCAGGCACATTGGTAGATATTCTGGAATATGAGGACACGAATGAGAGATTAAAAGAGGAAGGGAAAGAGCCGGCGGACGGCAAACAAGTAATGCTCGGTATTACCAAGGCTTCTCTTGCCACGAATTCTTTCCTGTCTGCGGCGTCTTTCCAGGAGACAACGAAGGTGCTGACTGAGGCGGCGATTAAGGGTAAGGTAGACCCTCTGATTGGATTGAAAGAAAATGTTCTGATTGGTAAGTTGATTCCTGCCGGAACGGGTATGAAACGTTACCATAATATCAAGCTCTCTACCGACATCAACCTTATGGACGATATCAATTTCGAGGAAGGAGAATTGGATTTCGGCTATGAGGCTGGGGAATCGCAGAATGAACTCTCGGAGGAATCGCAGGATGAGTTTTCAGAGAAAGTTCAGGATGAGTTCGCAAGAGAAACGGAGGATGCGTTCCCGGAAGAAGTTCAAGATGAATTTTCAGAGGAAGCTGTAGAGGAAATGGCGGAGACAGAGCTGGTATAAGTTGATAAAAGCTTCATACGTTTTGACGTATGAGGCTTTTAATTATATAGGAAATTCCTTCGTATTTCCCATACCTTGTGACACTAAAGCGTCAAAGGGTCTTTCTTATGTTCCTACTTTGGGAAGGTTATGTTAAGGGAGCAGTTTTTTAAGTATAGTTAAAGTATAGGCTATATAATAAGGCAAAGGATTGCGGATATAGAAAGGAGAAGGTATGAAAAAATTCAGAAAGAAAGCGGCAGCCATATTGAGTGCAGCGCTTGCGCTGTCCGTGGCTGTAACAAGTGGCGTGGGTTATCCTGGTGGGGGAATGGTTGCCCATGCAGAGGGGGAAATTATCATTTCAACGGCCGAGGATTTGCAGAAAATAGGTACGGATGCAGCTTACCCATTGTCTGGAGATTATGTGCTTTCTGCGGATATCGACATGGCAGGCGTTGATTTTACGCCAATTGGGGGCGGCAGCGGTGCGCGCGGCGCATCTTCGGGGGATAATGTTTTTACGGGCACTTTTGACGGTGGCAGTCATATTATATCCAATTTATCTATACATAAGAGCGGCAATTCTTCGCAGGATTGGCAGTATGGACTGTTTGGCATTATTGGCAGTGACAGCGATAGTGATAAGGCGTCTGTGAAAAATTTAATTCTCACTGGTGTAGATGTAAAGGTAGACATGTCGGGAAGTGGCTATCTGTCGCTCGGCGGTCTTGCCGGAGAAATTAACCATAACGCGGAGATTGACAACGTGTCGATTATTGACGGTACAGTCGCCGGCAATCCTTCTAACGGGGGAGATGTGGTCGGCGTAGGCGGCCTTGTCGGAGAGATGCGTTATGAGGCTCAGGGATCAGGCAATTGGGGCGGTTCCTGGGGTGGACAGCAGACGGGGGCTAATAATGGCGTAAGCCTCAGCAATATTTATGTCGGTGCAGACGTAATATCCGGCGGTTCTAAGGATAATAATTATGTGGGGGGCATGATCGGCAGGATTGCCAAAAGCAGCCCTGCGTCTATGACAGCCTGCCTGTTTACCGGAACTGCGGATTTTAAGGGAAACAGCGGATATGGAATCAGCGGCGGAGACATGAAAGCAAATATCAGCAATTGCTATTATTTGTCGAATTCGGGGAGTGCCAATACAGGTACGGCTGTGTCGGAGGAGCAGTTGAAGGCAGGCACGCTGCTTGAGGGACTTGGTGACAATTACTGGACAGCAAAGGCAGGCGCGTCTATTTTGCCCAAACAGTGCGCCGAATCCGAAGCCATTGAGGGAATTCTGGCGTTATCAGGACTTTCTTTGAACTTGGCTGAGGGAGATACTCTCTCGGCGGTCAGCGGGAATTTTACAGTTCCTATGAGCATTCAGATTGGGGAGGCTGTAGAATCAATTACTTGGAGTTGCGATAATCCCGACGTGCTTTCCATCGGGGAAGACGGCGCGGTAACGGTAAACAATGTATATGCAGATACAAGCTGCACGCTGACGGCGGCGACATCATCCGGCAAGACGAAGAAATTTAAGATTACAGTGTTGACGAAAGTGGCCTTAAAGATAAACCAGGAATATGCAGCGGTCGGAGCGCCCCTTACGGTAAGCATGGTGAATGCACCGGAGGATATGCGTTGTACTTATGAATGGAAGGTAGCGGGGACGTTAAAATCAACAGAGGAATCTTATACGCCTGTCAACGAGGATTTGGAGAAAATGCTGACTGTGACGGCAACGCCGTCCGGCGCTTACACGGGCGCATACCAGGCAGACATGTATATCAGCAAGCTCCCGGTACTTTATGTAAATACAGAAAATAACCAGGCTATCACCAGCAAAGAGGATTACCTTAACGGCAATTTGAAAATTCAGGGGAATACACAGTATAATATGGCAAATGCCACGTTGTACGACGGCTCTATGAAAATTCGCGGCAGGGGTAATACTACCTGGGGATATGACAAGAAGCCGTATAAGATAAAACTGGATGAAAAAACAGATTTATTTGGCTTTGGCAAAAATAAGCATTGGGTTCTGTTGGCAAATTACACTGATGAATCCCATATGAGAAATATGCTTTCCTACAATCTGTCCGGCGAGATGGGCATGCCCTATATGCAGTCCGTCCATGTGGATTTGATTCTGAATGGAGAATATAAAGGAACCTACCAGTTTTGTGAACAGGTTAAGATAGCCGGCAGCAGGGTAGATATCCATGACTGGGAAGATTATGCCGGGGACGTGGCAAAAGCCGTTTATAAGGCAGAAAAGGACAACGGGCTGACGAAGGACGACCAGGATAAGATAGAAACATTGTTGGCGGAAGAGGATATGGGCTGGATGACCAGCGGGAAGTTTACATACAACAATAAGGAATATACGGTTGCAGATTATATTTCTGATATGCCAAAATGCACGGGTGGCTTTCTGGTTGAACTGGATTCCTATTACGATGAGTTTTCCAAGTTTAAGACGGACAAAGGACAGCCATTGCAGTTTAAGAGCCCGGAATTTATTGCCACCAATGAGACAGCCATGAATTATGTGAAAACGTATATCAATGCATTTGAAAGTGCAGTGAATGCTTCTGATTTTACTACAACCTATCAAAATGAGACCGTTGGTTACAGCCAATTGTTTGATATGGATTCCCTGGTGCAATACTGGCTGATAAATGAACTGTTCATGAATGTGGATGCAATGAAAAAGAGTACCTATATGTACAAGGACATTGATGGCCTATTTAAAATGGGGCCAATCTGGGATATGGACTGGTCTTCAAACAGCCTTGTCAGCAATTCTCAGGGGTCTGGGACTTACGATGCGTGGCAGACGACAAAATTTGCAGATGCAGCCCAGGCAAACCAGTGGTATAAAGCCATTATCCAGGACCCATATTTTGCGGTAAAGGCTTATGAACTTTACACGCAGATGCGTGCAAAGATGGGAGAGATGATCGCAGCCGGCGGGACGCTGGACACTTATCAAAGCCTGCTTGTAGAATCGGCCAACGCAAACACAAATCTCTGGTACCCATGGGAGAATAATAAGAAATTTGATACGCAGATATCGGCGTTGAAGACATACTTAACCAACCGCTTGAATTGGCTGGATGCGCAGTTTACATCACCTGAGCAATTGGCGTCTTCTTTGGGATATAAGACTGCGGGCGGAATTTCTGTGGAAGTTAAGAAAGAAACGAATCAGGAATCGGAGACTGTTATACTGGAGGTGAGTGTGACGGACAGCAATGTAAAAGCTGTGGAATTTCTGTTGAATGGAGTAAAGATCGGCAGCGTGGATGTGGCAGAGGGAAAGGCCGCATTGGAAGCGCCTGGAAAAGCGCTTGTGCCTACCGGTTCTTACAACACGGTACAGGTATTTGGTCTGGATAGAAGCGGCAGCGTGGCAGTATCTGGCAGGAATAAAGCCACAGACTTTAAAAAGTTTCAGGCGCAGAAACCGGCAGACCCGGAAAATCCGGATGACCCCGATAATCCGAACAAACCCAATAACCCGGATAATCCCGATAATCCGAACAAACCCAATAACCCGGATAATCCCGATAATCCGAACAATTCAGGAAACAACAATAACCCGGGACGTGAGAAAGTGGATGCGCCTGCCAAAGTAAAGGCAGCGCAGCTGAGCACGAGCCAGAATGTAAAAATCACGTTCAGTAAGGTCAGTGGCGCCAAGGGATATGACATTTACCGTGGGTCTAAAGCGAAGGGCAGTTATAAGAAGATTGGTAATACGAAAAAGCTGAGCTATACCGATAAAACAGTAAAGAAGGGCAAGACTTATTACTACAAGGTTGTGGCAAGGGCGGATGAGGCGGCCTATAACAGCGCTTTGAGTAAAAAGTACGCCAAGGTGAAGGTGCTGGCGCGTCCATCTGTCAAGGTTAAGGCGTCCAAGGGTAAGAAGGTTACAGTTAGTTGGCGTAAGGTGTCCCTTGCCCAGGGATATGTTATCTATACGTCCACAAAGAAGACCAAGGGCTATAAGGCTGCTAAGACAACAAAGAAAGCAACGCT
>CAJUTD010000002.1:110796-115617 GCA_910589635.1 uncultured Lachnospiraceae bacterium
TATTATAAAGATGGTGGCAAGAAGGTGTATGGCCCCTATTCCAAGGTGATTAATGTCAAAGTAAAAAAATAAAAAAAATTGCTAGAAAATTGACTGTTTTTCTTTCGGATTGTATGCTATACTATGGAAAAATTGCTTGCTACATCAGACCTAAAATATAGCAGCGAAGGAGGAAGGAATGGCGAATCAATTAGTATGGCAGGATCGATTTAATATTGGCGTGGAAATCGTTGATAACGAGCATAAGAAATTATTTGGCATTTTGAACAGACTGTTTATGTATAAGTCGGAGGAATCAAAGAGCCAGTGGGTTTGCCAGGAAGGAATCAAGTATTTTAAAGACCATGCAATGAAGCATTTTACAGAGGAAGAGCAGTATATGGCGTCCATTGATTATGCAGGCTTTGAGACCCACAGGCGTCTTCATGACAATTTTAGGCAGAAGACGCTTCCGGCGCTTGAGAAGGAGCTGGCGCAGTCTTCCTTCTCACCCGAGGCAATTGATCATTTTCTCGGCGTCTGTGCGGGTTGGCTGCTTGGGCACACGCTGACGGAAGACCGTGCGATCACGGGTAAGGCTGTCAGCAAATGGGGAGAGCTTCTGCCGGAAGAGCAACAGGCGGCCATGAGGAATATGATTATTCAGCTTTTGTCTGACATGTTCCAATTGAAAGCAAACGTAGTCAGCGAGTGCTACGGAGGAGAAAAGTTCGGTAAAGCTGTATATTACCGTCTTGCCTACGTTGGAAAGAAGGGGGAGAGATGGGAGATTATCTTAGGATTTGAGGAGAAACTTCTACTCAATACGATTGGCAGTATGATGAATATTGATTCGGAAGAGATTAACGTCATGTTGATTAACATTGCCCGCTATATGGCGCAACAGTTTGTGCACCGCATCAGCGAGCAGTATCCGGCGTCCGCAGATTATGAGATGAAGGACGAGAAGTTGTTGAGTTATGAGCAGTTCCGCAAGAATCTTGACAGGGAGAGCCCGCAGTCCAGTCTGCTATTTGATACCGGCCAAGGATATTTCGCCTATTGTGTGATTGCCCCGCATTTGTTTGAGAGCGAAACGGAAGGCACTTCCATCAAGGCAGAGAACGCGATGTCTGAGATCAAGAATTATCTCAATGACAATGAAGTTGGAAGTGTCAAAAAGGGTAATGTCAGCCGTAAGAAAAAGATCCTTGTGGTGGATGATTCAGAGGTTATCCGTCGTGCAATGCTGGATTTGCTGGGACAGGATTATGCAGTTGAAGTTGCAAAGTCAGGGATTTCTGCTATCAAATGTATGACGCTGGGGCTGCCGGATTTAATTCTGTTGGATTATGAAATGCCTATCTGCAATGGCGGCGTTGTTTTGGAGATGATGCGCTCAGATGAAGATTTTGCAGATATCCCAGTATATTTCCTTACAGCGAATGTGTCAAAGGAAACCGTACATAAGATTATTCCTTTAAAGCCTGCGGGGTATTTGGTTAAGACGTTAAAACCAGAAGAAATAAAGAAAAACATTGACGATTATTTTAAAAAGAAAGAGGAAAAAGTATAAAGAAGATTGCAGGAGGGCGCAGTAAGCGCCCTTTTGTTTACGTTATGAGACATAAAATCCATGAGCAGCCATTTTTATGGTTTTTAAGTTGCAGCGGGAGTCGTTTGAAAAAGTGATTGCTGCCTCTCTTAAATTATAAGGCTTTTAAAAATGTATACATTTTAGAAAAACGGGAAAAATTACAAAAAGTCCTTGACATGATGATTTTAACCTTATATAATAATTTAGCGTGCATAAACAGGCACATATAATCTTATAGGAGGTGAAAAGAATGCCAACATTTAACCAGTTAGTAAGAAAAGGAAGACAGACATCTGAGAAGAAGTCTACAGCACCGGCTTTGCAGAAGGGATATAACTCTTTGAAGAAACGCCCGACGGACAATGCTTCGCCACAGAAGAGAGGTGTCTGTACCGCAGTTAAGACTGCAACTCCTAAGAAACCTAACTCTGCTCTTCGTAAAATCGCCAGAGTACGTCTCTCTAACGGAATCGAGGTTACATCCTACATTCCGGGTGAAGGCCACAACTTGCAGGAACATAGCGTTGTTCTTATCCGCGGCGGAAGAGTAAAAGACTTACCCGGTACCAGATACCATATCATTCGTGGAACATTAGATACCGCAGGCGTTGCAAACAGACGCCAGGCACGTTCCAAATATGGTGCAAAGAGGCCGAAAGACGCTAAGAAATAAACTTTAGCGCACCAATAGTATCACAGTAAGTGTGGATTCTTGTTGGGTTTATTGCCCAATAAGCATTTTGGCTACTATGGGTTTAGTGTTGGAAAGCGCACAGGCGCACATTCTTTTTAATAGATAAATTTCCGCACGAATACACAGATAGTTAATTGGAAGCACGGTCAGCATACAACTGCGGGGCGTGAATCCCGGTTACATGAAATATGTGACTGACACATGTGAGTACCGTTGAATTAATCGAATGAAATGAAAAGGAATGATTAAGGAGGGAAGCGACGTGCCACGTAAAGGACATACTCAAAAAAGAGACGTATTAGCAGATCCGTTGTATAATAACAAAGTGGTTACCAAACTTATCAATAACATTATGTTAGACGGTAAGAAAAGTGTAGCTCAGAAAATAGTATACGGAGCATTTGACAGGGTTGCAGAGAAGACAGATAAGCCTGCAATCGAAGTTTTTGAAGAGGCTATGAATAACGTAATGCCGGTTTTGGAAGTAAAGGCAAGACGTATCGGTGGAGCAACTTACCAGGTGCCGATTGAGGTAAGGGCTGACAGACGCCAGGCATTGGCTCTTCGCTGGCTGACACTTTTTTCCCGCAAGAGAGGCGAGAAGACCATGGAAGAGAGGCTGGCAAACGAAATTATGGATGCGGCGAACAATACTGGCGCATCTGTAAAGAAAAAAGAAGATATGC
The DNA here is from genome assembly GCA_910589635.1 of uncultured Lachnospiraceae bacterium. Lineage (GTDB taxonomy): Bacteria > Bacillota > Clostridia > Lachnospirales > Lachnospiraceae > Petralouisia. The sequence goes on from CAJUTD010000002.1 coordinate 113,753, forward strand.
ACAAGATGGCAGAAGCAAACAAAGCATTTGCGCATTATCGTTTCTAATTTTTATAAACGGATAGCGTGCGAAAGTCAAAATAATTGTTTCTGTTATATAAATTTAGGAGGAAAGAATCTTGGCTGGAAGAGAATATCCATTAGAGAGAACCAGAAACATTGGTATTATGGCGCATATCGATGCTGGTAAGACCACTACGACAGAGCGTATTCTTTACTATACCGGTGTTAATTATAAGATTGGCGATACTCATGAGGGCACTGCTACCATGGACTGGATGGAACAGGAGCAGGAAAGAGGAATTACCATCACTTCAGCCGCTACAACTTGTCACTGGACATTACAGGAAAATTGTAAGCCCAAAGAAGGTGCGTTAGAGCATCGTATCAACATTATTGATACTCCGGGACACGTTGACTTTACGGTTGAAGTAGAGCGTTCACTCCGCGTATTGGATGGCGCCGTAGGCGTTTTCTGTGCAAAAGGCGGGGTAGAGCCTCAGTCTGAAAACGTGTGGCGTCAAGCCGACACCTATAACGTACCGAGAATGGCATTTATTAATAAAATGGACATTTTGGGAGCGGATTTTTATGGCGCTGTGGAACAGATTAAGACGCGTTTGGGCAAGAATGCAATCTGCATCCAGCTGCCGATTGGCAAGGAAGATGATTTTAAGGGAATCGTCGACTTATTTGAAATGAAAGCTTATATCTATAATGATGATAAAGGCGATGATATTTCTATCATAGATATTCCGGATGATATGAAAGACGATGCAGAACTGTATCACACAGAATTAGTGGAGAAAGTATGCGAATTGGATGACGATTTGATGATGGAGTACTTGGAAGGGGAAGAGCCATCTGTGGACGCCATGAAAGCTGCTTTAAGAAAAGGAACCTGCGAGTGTGTAGCTATTCCTGTGTGTTGCGGTACTGCTTATCGGAATAAGGGCGTTCAGAAATTGTTGGATGCAGTGATTGAATTTATGCCAGCGCCTACCGATATACCTGCAATTAAGGGCGTGGACCTTGATGGCAATGAGACAGAGAGACATTCTTCCGATGAGGAGCCGTTCTCTGCATTGGCATTTAAGATTATGACAGACCCCTTCGTTGGAAAGCTGGCATTCTTCCGTGTATACTCTGGAACAATGAATTCCGGTTCTTATGTACTGAATGCTACCAAAGGCAAGAAGGAGCGTGTTGGACGTATTTTGCAGATGCATGCAAATAAGAGAGCCGAGCTTGATAAAGTTTATTCCGGTGATATTGCAGCAGCAGTTGGATTTAAGTTTACCAGTACAGGCGATACCATCTGTGATGACCAGCATCCGGTAATCTTAGAGTCCATGGAATTCCCAGAGCCGGTTATTGAGCTGGCAATTGAGCCCAAGACAAAAGCAGGCCAGGGTAAGATGGGTGAAGCGCTTGCTAAGCTCGCTGAGGAAGACCCGACATTCCGTGCACATACCAATACCGAGACGGGACAGACCATCATTGCCGGTATGGGTGAGCTGCATTTGGAAATTATCGTTGACCGTCTTCTCCGTGAGTTTAAGGTAGAGGCAAATGTCGGAGCGCCTCAGGTTGCTTATAAGGAGACATTTACCAAACCAATCGATCAGGAATACAAATATGCAAAACAGTCTGGTGGACGTGGACAGTACGGACACTGTAAAGTTAGATTTGAGCCGATGGATGCCAATGGCGAAGAATTGTTTAAGTTTGATTCCGAGGTTGTCGGCGGTGCGATTCCCAAGGAATATATTCCCGCTGTCGGTGAAGGTATTGAAGAAGCAACCAAGGCAGGTATCTTGGCAGGATTCCCGGTTGTAGGTGTCCATGCTACGGTATACGACGGTT
>CAJUTD010000002.1:115627-118362 GCA_910589635.1 uncultured Lachnospiraceae bacterium
ACGGTTCATACCATGAGGTAGACTCTTCGGAAATGGCATTCCACATTGCCGGATCTATGGCATTTAAGGAAGCTATGAAGAAAGCTACGCCGGTACTGTTAGAGCCCATTATGAAAGTGGAAGTGACGATGCCGGAGGAATATATGGGAGACGTTATCGGTGATATCAACTCCCGGCGTGGACGTATTGAAGGTATGGACGATCTGGGCGGCGGCAAGATTGTACGTGCATTTGTACCGCTTGCTGAGATGTTCGGTTACTCTACAGACCTTCGTTCTAGGACGCAGGGACGTGGTAATTATTCTATGTTCTTTGAGAAATATGAACAAGTTCCAAAGTCGGTACAGGAAAAAGTCATTTCTGCCAAAGAATAGGAAGAAAAGACTTGAAAATCCTATGATTATCGAATATAATCATAAATAGCTGATTTTAAATTGAGAAAGCCCAAAGAGGGCATAAATAAAGGAGGACGTTATAAAATGGCTAAAGCTAAATTTGAAAGAACAAAACCGCATTGTAATAGCGGAACCATTGGTCACGTTGACCATGGTAAAACAACTTTGACCGCAGCTATCACAAAAGTTTTATCTGAGAGAGTTGCCGGAAACGAAGCTACTGATTTCGAGAATATTGATAAAGCTCCCGAAGAGAGAGAAAGAGGTATCACAATCTCAACTGCTCATGTAGAGTATGAGACAGATAAGAGACATTATGCACACGTTGACTGCCCAGGCCATGCTGACTATGTAAAGAATATGATTACCGGTGCTGCACAGATGGACGGCGCTATCCTCGTAGTTGCTGCTACTGACGGTGTTATGGCTCAGACAAAAGAGCATATCCTGTTATCTCGTCAGGTAGGCGTACCTTATATCGTTGTATTCATGAACAAATGTGACATGGTAGATGATGAAGAGCTGCTTGAGTTAGTAGAGATGGAAATCACAGAAGTATTGGAAGAGTATGAGTTCTCTGACTGCCCAATCGTAAAAGGTTCTGCTTTGAAAGCTCTGGAAGATCCGAACGGAGAGTGGGGCGACAAGGTTATGGAACTGATGGCAACTGTTGACGATTATATTCCAGATCCTCAGCGTGCAGTAGATCAGCCGTTCCTGATGCCTATCGAGGATATCTTTACAATTACCGGACGTGGTACTGTTGCTACCGGTAGAGTAGAGCGTGGTGTTCTTCATGTCAATGAGGATGTTGAAATCGTTGGTATCAAAGAGGAGACAAAGAAGACTGTTGTAACCGGTATCGAGATGTTCCGTAAGCTGTTAGACGAGGCTCAGGCTGGTGATAACATCGGTGCACTTCTTCGTGGTATCCAGAGAACAGAGATCGAGAGAGGACAGGTATTAGCTAAACCCGGTACTGTTACTTGCCACACAAAGTTTACCGCTCAGGTATACGTTTTGACAAAAGATGAAGGTGGACGTCATACTCCGTTCTTCAACAACTACAGACCGCAGTTCTATTTCAGAACAACTGACGTAACTGGTGTCTGCAACTTACCAGAAGGCACAGAGATGTGCATGCCTGGCGATAACGTAGAGATGACAATCGAATTGATTCATCCAATCGCTATGGAGCAGGGTCTTACATTCGCTATTCGTGAGGGTGGCAGGACTGTTGGTTCTGGTCGTGTGGCTAGCATTATTGAGTAATTGGAATTTATGCAGTAAAATCAAGGCTTTCGGGGGTTTCCTCGAAAGCCTTTTTACATGAAAAGCCACTTTAGAGAGCTAAAGTGGCTACAAAATGGCTACGATATTTTATTTTTGCATCAGTTTTCTATTTAATGTCTTTCAAATTAGCAGCTCTTTCAGGAGAGGTATGATTTTTCTTTAACATTTTTGTATATTTAAAAAGGTCTCGTCTTGTAGTGTCATCTAGCACATATAGATCAGCAATTAACTCATCAACCATAGGCAGTTCTGTGTAATCGAACTTCTTCAGGATGCGGGCGGTGCGGTCTGATATATAACTATTTTTATGGCTGTCAATATTTCGCTTCTCACTGTCAGATGGAAGTGCTGGTAAGGTTTCAATATCGTCATAAGGATTATCCTTACATATGGAATTAATAGGGATATCCAGTATATTGGAAATCCTTAATGCGGTATCAAAACGGATAGCGGTATCACGCTGAATAATGGAATAAATAGTTGTAGGTGCAATACCAGCTTTCCTTGCCAGTTCTTTTACCGTCATTCCCTTTCGGTCTAGTATTTCTTTCAAATTTTGTCCATAACCCATATAATTACATTCCTTTCTGCTAAATGTTATTTTACTATTTCTTTTTTGCAAGTGTGTTTCATTCTTTCAAATATAAACCTTTCCTACCTTATCTGTATTTTTCCATAATAATCAAACGCATTTCTTCCGTTTTCTTAAATAAGTCATATGTCTTATATTCGTCATAATGCAGTTTCTTAGCAACTTTTTGAAATGCTTTCTCGCGCTCATAGTCATTTTCTATGTAGATATAATCTAAGTAACACTGATGACACCAGTAATTTCTTATTTCCCTAATTTCATCTATTGTGTCGTATTCTTCTTCAGAAAATTCAGGCATATTATCACTATTGTCGAGATCTTCAAGTTCTCGCGCTATCTTACCTAAATTCATCTTCTCAACGGATCTTAAATTATTGGTAAAATTCCCTTTGCACATTGTTGCATATATTATCTTCAAATTATTTTCTATACATTGAACTTGTTGAATTAGTTCG
>CAJUTD010000003.1:0-5587 GCA_910589635.1 uncultured Lachnospiraceae bacterium
GGGTTGTTGAATTCTGCTTCTGTTTGTGTTATGTTTTAAGGAAGGTTTTGTTTACAGCATAAAGTTCGGTCGCTTTTTAAAAACGTAATGGCAAGGGTATAAATTATACAAAAGTAACAGGAGGCAGGAGGAATAAAATGCTGGGTATATATTTTAGTGGGACAGGCAATTCACGCTACGCTTTGGAGTATTTTTTGAAACAATTTGACGAATCGGCAGAGGCTGTTTCCATCGAGGATGAGGACGCTGCCAGAAAAATCAGATGCCATACAGAGATTATTTTCAGCTATCCAGTGCAATATAGCAACATCCCCAAAATGGTAAAAGATTTTGTGTACTTAAACGCATATTTATGGGATGGAAAGAAAGTTTTTATCATTGCGACAATGGGTATGTTCAGCGGTGATGGAGCCGGTTTGCTGGGCAGACGGCTGCGCAGATACGGCGCACAGATTTCCGGCGGATTACATTTGAAAATGCCGGACAGCATCGCGGACGTCTGGGCATTAAAACGTCCTCTGGAGAAAAACAAGGAACTTGTGTGCAAAGCGGAGCGCAAGATAGCGCAAGCCGCGCTGAGAATGAAAAATGGCGATGTTCCGCAAGATGGAATGGGTTTCTTAAAACAAATGGTTGGTCTGTTTGGACAGCGTTTGTATTTTTCCAGTAAGACGGCGCAATATACAGAAAGAATCAAAGTCGATACGATAGCATGTAACGGCTGCGGGAAATGCGCCGAATTGTGCCCAATGGAAAGTATACAGGTCAGACATAAGGTAGCGCGCGCAGGGAATAGATGTACCATGTGTTACCGCTGTATCAATAATTGCCCTCAGCAGGCGATTACCTTGATTGGGAGACGTGTGCGTGAGCAGGGGACGATTGAAAAATACTTGTCCTAAATAATTAATATACATAGTTTATATAGTTTTGCAGAACTGAGTGTAGGAAAGGAAGAAATACCATGGAGCAACGGATGAACAGCACATTATTTGAAAAAGAGGCGGTTTCTACTGCCGTTATCAAGCTGTCAGTACCGACAATTATCAGTTCACTTGTGATGGTAATCTATAATCTGGCGGATACTTATTTTGTCGGCCTGTTGGATGACCCGGTGCAGACGGCGGCCGTTACGCTGGCAGCGCCGGCGCTTCTCGCATTCAATGCAATAAATAATCTGTTTGGCGTCGGCACCTCAAGCGCGATGAGTCGTCTGCTCGGCAGGGGAGAGACAGAGAAGGTGAAGGAATGTTCAGCCTTTGGATTTTACTGCGCCCTGTTTTGCGCATGGATATTTTTTGTTTTGACATGGATATTTTTAAATCCGCTGGTTGGCTTGATGGGGGCGGATGCAGATAATTTTGCAGCCACTTGCGCATATATGAAATGGGCAGTTGCTTTCGGGGCCATTCCCTCTATTCTCAACGTTGTGTTTGCTTATCTGGTGCGTTCCGAGGGAAATTCCATGCATGCAAGCGTTGGCACGATGAGCGGGTGCATTCTCAATATGATTTTAGATCCCTTTTTTATTCTGCCTATGGGGCTTAATATGGGGGCGGCCGGGGCTGGACTTGCTACATTTTTGTCTAATTGTGTGGCATGTCTGTACTTTCTAGTGCTGTTATATATTAAGCGCCGGCGTACTTGCGTTTGTATTGATATCCGGCGGTTTTCTTTTCAGAAATCTATCATTGCCGATATCTTTGGCGTTGGAATTCCGGCATCCATACAGAATCTTTTAAACGTTACGGGAATGACAGTTTTTAATAATTTTGCAACTGCCTATGGCTCGGAAGTAGTGGCGGCCATGGGGATTGTACAAAAGATTCAGATGGTTCCCTTGCAGATTACGCTGGGCGCTACACAGGGAATAATGCCTTTTGTCGGTTACAATTTTGCAAGCGGGAACCGAAAACGCATGAAAGAAGCGGTGATGTATCTGTTAAAAAGGACGATTCTGTTGATGTTTGTTGTGGCTGTGGCGGGCAGTTTGGCGTCTGGCAGCCTGATAGGTCTTTTTATCAAGAATCACGCAGTTATTAATTATGGTTCCCGGTTTTTGGTTGGTTTCCTGTTCGCTCTGCCTTTTGCATGTCTTGACTATACGACGGTCGGTGTGTTTCAGGCCATTGGATCGGGAAAGAAATCACTGTTATTTGCATTTTTAAGAAAGATTGTATTGGAAATTCCGGCGTTAGTTTTGCTGAATTACTGGATTCCCTTGTATGGAATGCCGTACGCTTCGATGTGTGCAGAAATGATTTTGTCGCTGTTGGCAGTGAAGATGTTATGGGGGATATTGCAGGGAGATAAGGCGGGGGTTTGCCATAAATAGGAGATTTGTTAAATACTATTGACAATAAAACTTGGCGGCTGTATGATAAAGTTGCAAATAAAACTTGGCAAATCAATTTGGAGGTATTTCATGGACAAGGAAGATATTTTGAGAAAAGCACAAGAAGAAAAGAGTGATGAGATGGAAATTCAGATTCGAGACAAATCTATGAAATGGACTTACATTTCAATGGTTATTGCTGCCGCTATCTTTTCTTTTATTAGAGGTATGCAGGATTACCCTATGATGGACTTAACTGCCACAGTGTCCATTTCAGTGGCTGTCGGAAACTCTTACAGGTATATCAAATGCAAAGAAAAATCAAATTTATTCATTGCTATTGTTATGTTTGTAGTTTTTGTTTTTTCAACAATACGATTTGTTATGGGACATTAAACCTTACTACAAAAATATTAAATTTTTAATTATTGCGTAAGGTGGTGGTAATATGGACGATAAACTTATATTAAAAAATCATCTGAAAGAAGCAAGGACAGAGAAGAGATTGTCACAAAGCCGGCTTGCAGATATGGTGGGCGTTTCCCGTAACACAATCAGTTCCATTGAAACAGGGCAATTCAGTCCTACCGCGAAGTTGGCGCTTATATTATGTATCGCACTTGACAAAAAGTTTGAAGAATTATTTTACTTCGATTGAAGGCTGCGGCATGGATAGGATGACGCAATGGCAATAAGATTAAAATATGGAAATACAAATGTGGGAAGAAAATAGATGTTCATTGCTTATACAGGGGATTCTTGATTGCGTAAGGCTAAGGGGCATGATAGTATATCTGAGGAGGGAAAGTATGTCAGTACAACTAGTTCCAGCATATAATTTTCAACAGGAAATCAGCAGCTTGTTTTCGGAATATGTAGAGATATTAATGGAAGGAGATCCGTCATTTGGTGAGTATCTTGCGATCCAAAATTATGAGGATGAATTAAAGCATTTAGAGAGTAAATACGGCTTGCCGGAAGGAAGGTTATATCTTGCTTACAGTGATGGAGAATTAGCCGGCTGTATAGGTTTGAAGAAAATAGATAACTTAAATTGCGAGATGAAACGATTGTATGTAAGGCCTCGGTTTAGGGGGAGGGATATAGGCAATAGTTTGATCAGGCAGATCATAAATGATGCCAGGGAAATCGGCTATCAATCTATGCTTCTGGACACGCTGCCCTTTTTAGAGAGTGCGATACATATGTATAAAATGCATGGATTTTATGAGATTGAAAGTTATAATGATAGTCCGATGGAAACGTCTATCTATATGAAGCTGGATTTATAATATATTATGTCAGGGCAAGTTTGGGCAAGAGGAGGTCATTATGAATTTAGGGACGACGTATATTTGTGTGGATGATATGCAGAAATCGTTAGCTTTTTATAAAGCATTGTTACAGAAAGAACCGTTATATGCCAATGAGGACAGATGGATTACCTTTGACTGCGGCAACACCTTATCGCTTTACAATAAACATTATGATGAAAAAATAATCAGCAGAGAGCCAAATGAATATTTTAATCAAGCGTATATTGATGATTTTTTTGCGGATAAGGGACAGGCAAGGAATAATATTATCATCCTCAACTTTGAGGTGGATGATTTGAAACAGGAACATGAAAGGCTGTTGGGCCTTAATATCGGTAAGGTGTCTGATTTGATGTACGTCAATGTGCATATGCCGTACTGGTATTTTAATATTGAGGATCCGGATGGTAATATTATTGAGATAACAGGACGTCTACGCGTATGGCAGGACTGATAGACAATGATATGGGAAATTGCAGCAATGATAGAAATTTTTCAATATGTGGAATCAACTTTATCTTGAACAATGATAGCTTTTGGGAATATAATATGTATGGAAATGGATATGACTGGCAAACAGTTGTATGCGCATTTCTTGAGAAATATAAGGCACAGTTGAAAGGAAAATTAACTTTTGGCTGTGAAGCAAATACTTTTTCAATGCAGTCAAAGACAAAAAACGTTGAAAGTTTTTGGTACTATATATTTACAATTATAGAAAATATAAATTTAAAACAAGATAGGCAAAAAAAGGAAATTGTGCTATAATGTGACATATTATTGTAAATGGAGGAGATACAGCATGAGCCATATCGCATGGAATGACAGTTATGATATCGGTGTGGACTTTATCGATAAGGAACACCAAGTGCTTTTTTCAACGATGAACAAACTAATGAGTCTAAGTGAACGCGAGGAAAAGAGCGAATATGTATGCCGGGAGGGCATTAAATATCTGAAAAACCATACAGATGAACATTTTGAACATGAAGAGAAGTATATGCAGTCTATTAACTACGTTGATTATGAGATACACAAGCATCTGCACGATGATTTCCGGTACAAGACGCTGCCAGCATTGGAAGAAGAGTTGGAAGCGTCTCAATATTCCCAAGATGCTATCAGGCATTTCCTGGGTGTATGCATCGGATGGGTGGTTTCCCATACGTTGACGGAGGATCAGGCAATTGTAGGAAAGACAGGCGGGAAGTGGGGGAACATTCCGCGCGAGAAGGAGAATGATGCGCTCGAAGCAACGATTATCCAACTGGTACAGGAAATGTTCCAATTAAAAGCAAAATTGATTAGCGGACAGTATGCAGGCGAAGATTTCGGGAAAGTATTTTGCTGCCGGATGGTTTACAGCGGTGAGAATAACGAGCGTTGGAAGATTATGCTTGTCTTTGAGGACAGGATTCTGCTGAAGACTATTAGTAACATACTAAATACCGAATACCCGAAAGTAGACGACATGGTGCTTAATGTTACCCGTTACTTGGCGCGGCAGTTTTTGGAGCAGATTAGAGAGCGTATTCCGGTATTTGACCTGATGACGCTGGAAGATGAAAGTCTGCTGACCCATGAGCAGCTTTTGAAAGAATTTGAGCGTGAACATCCTTCTTGTAGCCTGCTATTTAGTACGGAAGTTGGATATTTTGCGTTCAGTGCGGTATCCGCTGAGTCACTCAACGGAAAGATTGTCTCAGAAATCAACCATCAGAATGCCATGAATGCAGTTAAGGATTATCTGGTAAAAGAGAACAGGGAACAGGAAGAGCGTAAACATAAGATTCTTGTGGTAGATGATTCTGAGTTTATTCTTGCCAGAATGCGACAGTTATTGGCAGACAAGTATGATATATTAGAGTCTAATTCTAGTATATCTGCAATTAAGATGATAGCCTTAAACCGCCCGGATTTGGTGCTGCTTGACTAT
>CAJUTD010000003.1:5597-48957 GCA_910589635.1 uncultured Lachnospiraceae bacterium
ATAAAGATATTGCCGATATTCCGGTGATGTTCCTGACGGGAAGAGGAGATAAGGAGAGCGTTAAGAATGTGAAGGCATTGAAACCGGAGGGGTATTTATTAAAAACAATGCCGGACGACTTTATCATGAAAACAGTAGATGATTTTTTTGTAAATAAAAAATAGAGACAGGTTTCATTTACAATCAGGAAAAGAGATATGATGTAGAATTAGAATAGCCGAAGGCAGGATTTCTGCTTTTGGCTATTTTATCATAAGGTATGCTGGTTAAAACGTGGAAAGGAAAAAAATGGCGACATTGATTTTGATTGTAGAGGATGACGGTGATATCAGTCAGATGTTAAAAGAACTGTTGATGGGACAAGAGTATGAAACAATGCAGGCGTTCTCCGGGACTGAGGCGTTGCTCTGTTTAGAGAAGCGAGTGCCGGAGGCTGTGATTCTGGATTTGATGCTGCCGGGAATGGATGGGGAGGATGTTTTGCGTGGTATCAAAGAGAATTATCCCCGGGTTGGCGTCATTGTGTCCTCAGCGCGGGACGACGTGCAGACGAGGGTTTCACTTCTTCGTGCCGGAGCGGATGACTATGTTGTAAAACCCTTTGACACAGAGGAACTTTTGGCAAGATTAGAGGCAGTATTGAGGCGCAGGACAGAGAGCGGGGAATCTGTAAATTCTGCCGATACGCAGCAGGTTTTGACATACAAAAATTTAAGGATTTACCCGGAAAGCCTACAGGTGCAGGCGGCGGAGCAGGAAGTGTCCCTGACGAAACGGGAATATTTGATCTTAGAACTTTTGATGCGCCATCCGGGAAAAGTATTTACGAAGAGCAATATCTATGAGTCTGTGTGGAATGAGGAATTTCTGGGAGAGGATAATGCGGTCAATGTGCATATCAGCAATATTCGCCAGAAGCTAGCCAAAGTCTGCCCCAAGGAAACATATATCCAGACGGTATGGGGCATTGGTTTTAAAATGGGGTAGTGACTAAATCTTTAGACTTTCTTTATATTTTGCCTAATGTTTCTAAAAAATTCCCTGCTATACTATTTCTTGTAAGAAAAAAGATTTGGACGTTTTACGTTTGCACAGATTTGTTTATTCCCGCGAGCAATGAGGAAAATAGACATGCTTGCATGGATATTTGACGAATGCCGCGAGGGTCAAATATCCCGTCCCTTGGGGCGGAAAGAACAAGCTAGGTCATGCCCTGTAGCTTGCTGCGGGGTATTTGACTTGCAGTGTGGGCAACGGAAAATGATTCGACAGTTCACAGGAGGAACAGTATGGATTATGCATTGATAACGGATGGGATTACCAAAATTTATGGGAAACATACCGTGGTGGATCATGTCAGTATGCATGTGAAAAAGGGAGATATTTACGGTTTTATCGGTAAAAACGGCGCGGGGAAAACGACATTTATGCGTATTGTGGCGGGGCTTGCAGCTCCGGCCGCGGGAAGCATGGAACTGTTTGGCTCGGGTGATTTGGAAAAGCAACGGCAGCGTTTGGGGACGTTAATCGAACAGCCGGGGCTTTATGGGACGATGACGGCAAGGGATAATTTGGAGGTTGTGAGAAAGAGTTATGGAATTACCGGGAAACATGCAGTAGATGAAATGCTGGAGTTTGTAGGGCTCGCCCAGGCAGGAAAGAAGAAGGTTAAAAATTTCTCAATGGGTATGAAACAGCGTTTGGGAATTGCCATCGCTCTGTTTCGCAGCCCCGATTTTCTGATACTGGACGAACCTATCAACGGATTGGACCCGGAGGGAATTAAGGAGGTGCGCGATCTCTTGTCAAAACTTAATAGGGAACGGCAGATTACCATATTAATTTCCAGTCATATTTTAGGAGAACTATCTAAGATTGCAACCAACTATGGAATTATTAAAGAAGGCGTGTTGATTGAGGAATTCTTGGCAGAGGATTTAAAAAACAGGTGCAGAAGATGTGTGAAGTTAGTCGTGGACGATGCGCAGCGCGCTACCACAATTTTGGAAGAAAAATGCCATATTACGGAATATGACGTGCTGGAAGAAGGCGTTATCCGGGTATTTGACGGACTTGATAATTCCTGGGTGATGAACCGGGAGTTAATTGAGGGTGGGATACATCTGAAGGAAAGTTATCTTGCAGGGCAGGACTTGGAGGGTTATTTTATGGATTTATTGGGAGGTGCGTCTAATGCTTAATTTACTCAATGCGGAGTTTTATAAATTAAGAAAAAGCAAGGCCATTTATCTTGGTATTTTGGTGGCGTCAATCCTTGCATTATTGCTCTATGGCTCCCTGGTGATGATTGACAAAATTAATCAAGAGGTAGTTGCTAATGGCACAGGCGGGGTCATTGTATCGCAAGTCGGCGATGGTGTGGAGGACGGCGGCACGCCGGAATCCATGATGCAGGAGATTGGAATTATCGGTGTCTTACAGCAGATGTTCGGAGGCCATTTTGTGGGTATTATCGCAGCGGTGCTGGTAAGTATTTTTGTGATACGGGAATTTTCTTCAGGTACAGTTAAGAACCTGGTGGGAAAGGGGTATGCAAGGCCGGTAATCTTTTTTGCGAAAATGATTCCTGTCATAGTGCTCATGCTGGTATTTGAGGTGGTGGTGGCAGCAGTGACAATAGGTATGGCAGTTCCGTTCATGGGCTGGGAAGAATTTTCTGCTACGGCCTGGGGGGACGTTGCTATTTATATGGGATTGCAGTTTCTGTTTGGCGCTGTGCTTGCCGTAATATTCATGTTGGTGGGGGAGCTTACCCGCAATCTGGCGGCAGGGATTTCTGTGAGCATCGGTGTAGTGATGTTTTCTACAACGCTTACGGCAGGGTTTGACCTTGTTTTCCATGGAGTAGGAATGCAGCCGTCGAAGTATTGGGTGCTGGATCTGTTGGCGTCTTGTCCGACTACAGATTGCCCATGGGAATTTGCCGTGCGAGGCGTGCTGGCATCGGTCGTGTGGCTTGTGGTTGCAGCAGTGTTGGGTATACTGCATTTTCGGAAGGCAGATGTGAAATAATATGGAAATAATTCTTGCAAGTTTTAGTATATGTTTGGCGGCGGCAGCAATAATATTGCTACTGCGCTTGCTATGTTACCGGAAACAAATCAACCATATCAAAGAGCAACTTCTATTTTTAAAAGCGGAGGAAAGCAATTATATGCTGACCTCTGCTTATCCTGTGGGAAAGACGGAAGAATTAATCAATATTATGAATGATGTAATAGAAGATTATAGGAAGAGACATCGTCGGTTGAGAAAGGTAAATCAGAGCTATCGTGAAAGCATTACCAGCATTTCCCATGATATCCGCACGCCGCTGACTTCCATAAAAGGATATGTACAGATGCAGAAAAACGCAGATATTTCGCAGGAGAAAAAGGCGGAATATTTGCGAATTGTGGAACGCAGACTGATAGAGCTTGGGGATATTTTAAATCAATTATTTGAGTATGCCAGGCTGGAGGCTGGAGAATTTCAGTTAAGTCCTCAGAGGCTAAATATAGGAAACGTTTTTGCTGAAATCGTTTCCATGTTTTATGAAGATTTTACGTCAAAAGGAGTAGAGCCGCAGATTGAGATTCCCAGAGAATCTATGTTTATTCAGGCGGATAAGCATGCAATTTCCAGAATATTAGAAAACCTCATCAAAAATGCCCTGGTGCATGGGGAGGGAAATTATCGTTTTTCCTTAACTTCCTGTGAAGGATATGTGGTAATCACCATTGCCAATGAGACAGAGCAGATTGAGGAGAAAGATTTGCAGCAGATTTTTGAGCGGTTTTATACAACGGATCAGTCCAGAAACCGCAGGACGACGGGGCTGGGACTTGCCATCGCCAAAGAATTTACGGAGCAGATGGGAGGAAGTATCGAGGCTTTTTTGCGACAGAGATGTTTTGTTGTGGAGGTGCGTTTTCGATTGGCATTTGACTTCGTCGAATGATAGAGAACCTGTTTATGATATAAGAACGTGGAATCAAAAACATACAAGATATGGAAAGAGAATCACGATTACATCAAAACAAATTAACATGTTCAATATCTAAGTGACTTGAGATATGGGCATGATATTTGACAAACAGCCTCATTGCATGAACTAAAATAAAGCACTATAATTCTGCCAGGAGGTGAACGCACATGGCGAATGAAGATAAAAAAGACTTTAATGCTATGCTGAACGATAGCAAAGATATGCCGAAAATACAAATAATCACAGACGAAAAAAGTATAGAAAAATACGGTGGGAGCAGAATGTATTTTGCACCGCCAATCGATTATGATAAAGTGATGAAACGAGTTCCTAATGGTAAAGTAATTACAGTAGGGAAAATTCGTGAATATTTTGCGAAACAAAATCAAGCTGATTTTACAGAGCCAATTACAGCAGGAATTTTTGTGTCTATTTCAGCATGGGCGAGTTATCAACGTTCTGAAAATGAAACGCCTTACTGGAGGACGCTAAAAGCAAATGGGGAATTAAATTCAAAATATCCAGGTGGCATTGAAGCGCAGAAATTAAAATTAGAAGCCGAGGGACACGTTATTATTACAAAGGGAAGAACAAATATTAGATATTTTGTAGAAGACTATGAAACAGTACTTTTTGAATTAGAATAGCCAGTTTGGGAAAAGGATACTACCCCAAATACAACCTTGGAAGTATAGCCTTCCGGGGCTTTTTCTGTTATATTATTCCTATCATTTTCCAACATTACAAAACTGTAAGATTATTGTAAGGTAAACACAGGGCAGTTTTAAGAAAAATGCGATAAACTATCCTCAGGCGGCAAGAGACACCCTAAAACCTTCTGCTTTCCCATTCCGGTTAGGGTGTCAAATGCGCCTGATTTCAATCTTAAAGAAAAATTAAGAAAAATAGTGAAGAAAATCCAAGAATAATTTCGTTAAATAAGATAGGACATAAAAATTACAGGAGAGAAAACATATGAGAGATATAACATTTACCGTACCCTGTTTTAATTCGGAAGACTATATGGAACATTGCATTGATACGCTGCTGACCGCAGACGAGCGGGCAGAAATCATCATTGTAGATGACGGTTCCACAGACCGCACAGGGGAGATTGCAGATAATTATGCGAGGAACTACCCGGAGATTGTAAGGGGCGTCCACCAGGAGAACGGCGGCCATGGCTCTGGTGTTAATGCGGGGCTTGCCTTAGCGACCGGCAAATATTTCAAGGTTGTCGACTCGGATGACTGGCTGGATGAGAGAGAGCTGCAAAAGCTTTTGCATAAAATCCGTGAATGGGAGAAACGAGAGATTACGGTAGATTTGATTATCTGCAATTATCTGTACGATCACGCGAATGAGAGCAAGGTCAAACGGATGGGTTATAAGAATGTGCTGAGGGAAAACCAAGTCTGCGGCTGGGATGCAGTCAGGCATTTTCATCCCTCCCAGTATCTGGTGATGCACTCCCTGTTTTACCGTACGGAAGTGCTGCGCAAGTCCGGGGTTAAGCTTCCGAAACATACTTTTTATGTGGATAATATCTTTGCCAACCAGCCGCTGCCTTATGTGAAGACATTGTGTTACTTGAATTTGGATCTTTACCATTATTTCTTGGGCAGGGACGATCAGTCAGTCAATGAGAAAGTTTTGATGCGGCGTATCGACCAGCAGATAAGGGTGACAAAACTGGTTTCCAAGTGTGCAGATTTGGAGAAATTGAGTGAGGATAACCCAAAGCTCAGCAATTATTTAATTCGCAATATTTCGATAATGATGGCAATTTCGTCCATTCATCTTCTGTTGATAGGCACGCCGGAGGCATTAAAAAAGAGGGAAATGCTTTGGAACTATGTAAAGTACCACGACCAGAGATTATATGCATCGCTGAAATGGCGGACAATCAGCGGTTTTACTTATCTGCCAGGGAGGATAGGGGATGCATTTACGCTTGCCGGGTATCGCGTGGCAAGGAGGTTGTATCAGTTTAATTAGAAAGAGACACAAGAGAGGAAGACAGATGGAACAAATATACTTTGCATTGGTAGATACGCCTGGGTTCTTTGCCTCCGTCATCCGTAAGGTGACAGGCATTGATTATATCCATGTGGTGCTGTCTATGGATGAGGAATTGCAGGAGGCGTACAGCGTAGGCAGGAGGAATCCGGCAATCCCTATTTTGGCAGGATTTGAGAAGGAAGATACGCAGAAAATAGAAAGAGTGTTTCCGACTGCGCGTTATAAAATTGTCAGTCTGGAATGCACCGGGGAGCAGAAGGCGGAGCTTTCCAGGCAGCTCAGGGAATGTTATGAAAAAAGATTTCAGTATCATTATTGTGTATTAGGGCTGCCTATGATATTATTGAATATACCGTTTTACCAGAAGAACCACTACACATGTTCTTCTTTTACGGCAAACATTTTGCAGGAAAATGGGATAGAGCTTTTTGACAAGCATTTTTCACTGGTTACCCCCAGGGATTTTTATGAATTGGAGCAGACCAGCACCATTTATGAAGGGACCTTGAGTAAGTTTAACAGGCTCAACGGCTGTTATCCGGTGAAACGTAGAAACATGTTCCGTAAGATGTGGCGGAAGTTATCGTATGCAATGAATGGAGTTTACTTATGAGTAAGAAAAATATTATCAGCGCCATCATATTTATCCTGCTGGCAGTACTGACATTTTATGTTATTTTCAAAGGAAATGATATGGAGGCGGTCGTAGAATCTGTCAGGACTTTGCACCCCTTGTATTTGTGCGCGGCTGTCGCAACGGCATTCTTTTTTGTATCGGCGGAAGGGTTTATGATCTGCTATCTTCTGCGGGCTTTGAATTATAAGACGAGCGCGGCTACATGTGTGAAATATTCGTTCGTGGGATTTTTCTTTTCTGGAATTACGCCCTCGGCGACCGGCGGACAGCCCATGCAGCTTTATTATATGCAGAAGGAAGGGCATAAGGTTTCGGACAGTTCCGTGGTGTTGATGACCGTGGCAGTTATTTACAAATTTGTACTTGTGGTAATGGGGATTGGAATATTAATTTTCTGTTACGAGCCGCTTGCAGATCACTTGCAAGGATATTTGTACCTCTATTATCTGGGGTTGTTTTTAAACACACTGCTAGTTGTGGTTCTTATCTTTATTATGGTGAGCCCTAAATGTTTTAAAGGGCTTGTCGTAGGTGGGGAAAAGCTGTTAAAGAAGCTTCGGATTCTCAAGAACTCCGGCGAACGAACGAAAAAGCTCATTGAGATGGCAGACCAATATCATGAAGCCGTGTTATTTTTCCTGAGAAATAAGAGCAAAATCTTTGCAGTTATTGCATTTACCGTGGTTCAGCGGTGCAGCGTGTTCTTTTTGACTTGGCTGATTTATAAGGGGCTGGGGCTTAGCGGAACATCGGCATTTACCGTGATGAGTTTACAGGCGGCCATTTACATAGCGGTAGATATGCTTCCGCTGCCGGGTGCTCAGGGTATTACGGAGATGATGTATAAGACTGCGTTTTCCCAAGTATTCACCGGTGCGACGCTGACAGCGTCGATGTGCGTCACGCGTGGACTGAATTTCTATATGGTGCTGATTGTCAGTGCACTGGTGGCGGCTTGGTGCCACTTTAAATCAAAGGTAGGACGTGTGGTTTCTAATAGGTGTTCCCAGGTAGAAAGTCCAAAGTGTTAATTCATTCTGTGCGCGCGTGTGATATGGAAGGCGTCATTGCGTGACAGTCCTAAGGAATCCCAGGTGAGCCTGGCGCCTCCTTAGGATAAAGTCACACGTTGTTTTTAATATTGATGATGTTCTGCGGAAAGTTCCCGCAGGATATTCCGTTTCATTTCAAACAGGTTATCAGACAAATCTACATATACTTTGCTGGGGTTGGAGAAACGTTTCACTTCATTCCAGAGCGTGTTTTTCTCTTGTTCACAGTATTTCTGGATTTCCATGACGCTGGGGGATTCATAGACACATTGTCCCTTGTCAAATATCTGTACCGGGAGACGGCGCATTGTGTAAGTTCCGCCGATAAGGTTGGTGTATTTCCAGGTCTCCAATGGGTCAAAAATGCGTAGGTTTTTCTCACAATCAAAGGTTTCATCTTCCAGGCAGATTAAGTCTGCTTTAATTTTCCCTGATTCTTTCTCATAAATACGGTAAATTGTTTTATTGCCGGGATTCGTCACTTTCTCGCTGTTTTCGGAAAGCTTGATTCTGGGCACGAAATCTCCCTGTTCATCCTGGGTGGCGGCGAGCTTATATACTCCGCCGAAGGCAGGTGTGTTTTTAGAGGTAATCAGATTGGTGCCGACGCCCCAGGAAGTGATAGCCGCGCCCTGTGCTTTGAGATTTTCAATCAGATACTCATCCAAATCATTGGAGGCAGAGATCAAAGCGTCTGTAAATCCGGCCTCGTCCAGCATTCTGCGCGCTTGTTTGGAGAGATACGCGAGGTCGCCGCTGTCCATGCGGATGCCATAGTTGGTGAGCGGGATATTTTGTGCACGCATTTCCTTAAATACACGGATGGCGTTGGGGATGCCGGATTTTAAAGTGTCGTAAGTGTCCACGAGCAGGATGCAGGCGGAGGGGTAGTATTTGGCGTATGTCTGGAAGGCAGTGTATTCGTCCGGGAAGCTCATAATCCAGCTGTGGGCGTGTGTGCCCTTCACCGGCACGTCAAACAGCTTACCGCAGAGGACGTTTGATGTGCCGCAGCATCCACCGATAATGGCGGCTCTGGCGCCGTAGATACCGGCATCCGGTCCCTGTGCGCGGCGCAATCCGAATTCCATGACCCCGTCATTGCCCGCAGCATAGCAGACGCGCGCGGCCTTTGTGGCAATCAGGCTCTGATGGTTTAAGATATTTAATATGGCTGTTTCAATAAGCTGTGCTTCCATAATGGGAGCGATTACTTTTATCAAGGGTTCCCGGGGGAAAATGACTGTGCCTTCCGTGACGGCATAGATATCTCCAGAGAAGCGGAATGTTTTTAAGTATTCCAAAAAATCTTCTTCAAAAATTCCCAGCGAACGCAGATAGGAAATGTCGGATGCATCAAAATGGAGATGTTCAATGTAATCAATAATCTGCGCAAGCCCGGCAAAGATGGCATAGCCCCCATTGTCTGGATTTGTGCGGTAGAAGGCATCAAAAATAACGACATTTTGGTTGCCGGTTTTAAAATATCCCTGCATCATTGTCAATTCATATAAATCTGTCAACAGGGTTAGATGGTCTGTAATCATGGAGGAAACGCTCCTTTCGTTTGCTTTTACAGCAAGTATATCATATCAAAGCGCGCAACTGCAACTGGACTTAGAGTGTGATTTATTTGTGATTTGTATGCAGGAACCCTTTTATTTTGCGAAAAAATATGGTATTCTGTTTCTATTGTTACTTTTCAGGCTGCATTTGCAGGAGTATGGTTTTGGCATTGTCCGGCAGATGCGGAACCTGAATCGCTATTTATATTTTTGAGAGAAAGGTAAATGTTTATATGAAGAGGAAAATAATAGCATTTTTAATTGCCGTATGCGCGGTATCACTGATTGGCGGCTGCGGCGGAGAAGGAAACAACGACAAGGAACAGAACACGGCAGAGGGTACGGAGGCTTCCGATGGTGCAGCATCGTACAATGTAGATGAATGTGTGAAACTTGGAGAGTATAAAGGTCTGGAAGTTACCCTGGGCGCTTATGAGGTCAAAGAGGAAGATGTCAAGAGCAATATCGAGACCACGCTTGCATCTTATCCCAATTATGTAGACACAGATAAGACTACGGTGGAAGAAGGAGATATTGCCAATATTGATTATGAAGGCCTGAAAGACGGAGTGGCATTTGAAGGTGGAACGGCGCAGGGCGCTAATCTGGAGATTGGCTCAAACAGCTTTATTGACGGATTTGAGGACGGGCTGATAGGCAAGAAAGTCGGGGAAGACGTGGAGTTAAATCTGACGTTCCCGGAAGATTATCAGAATACGGAGCTGGCAGGCCAGGCTGTCGTATTTAAGGTGAAGATTAATAAGATTGTCAAAGAAGAGTTTATGACGTATGACACCGTGACAGATGAGTTTGTGGCAAATAATTTTGTCAATAATGGCTATCAGACGGTAGACGATTTGAAAAAGGGCGTCAGGGAGCAGTTGGAGAGCAACAATGAGAGCCAAAAGAAGACTGACACACAGAATGCGATTTTTGAGAAGCTGCATGAGACTTGTACAGTGACAATGCCTGATGGGCTGCTGGAGCAGAGAATCCAGGAATATATGGATCAATTTACGGAGAACCTGAAGACGAATTATAATATGGAGCTTTCTGCTTATCTGTCCAGCGTAAATACGACGGAGGATGAATTTAACCAGCAGGTGCGTCAGTATATTGAGGATAGTTTGACAAACCAGTTAATCCTGGAGGCAATTGCCAAGAAAGAAAGTATTGAACTTGATGAGGAAGGATATGCGAAGTATAAGCAGGATATTATAACAGAGTTTTCTTTTGAGAGTGAAGACGCCCTGATTGAGCAATACGGCGAGGATTACGTGAAGAACGCCTATATCAGTGATAAGACGATGGACTTTGTCATTGACAACGCCAAGATTACTTATGATGAAAATGCGGCTGCCGCTGCCGATAGTACAGGAACCGGCACAGCCCCCACAGATGATGCAGCGGCTGGTACAGCAACACCATAGAGGGATGGGAATTATTAATGAAAGAAGGAGAGAAGTTATGGAATTAACCAACATTAAGGATTTGTATCGGAAGAAGGAAGAATATCTGGATCAGGAGGTGAGCATCGGTGGTTGGGTGCGCAGCATCCGCGGTTCTAAGAATTTTGGATTTATGGTAGTAAATGATGGAACATTTTTTGAGCCGTTGCAGGTAGTCTACCACGATAAATTATCTAATTTTGCAGATGTAGATAAGTTGAATGTAGGTGCGGCTGTGATTGTGACCGGAAAATTGGTTGCCACACCGCAGGCAAAGCAGCCTTTTGAAATTCAGGCGGATGAGGTTGTCATTGAGGGCAAGTCCACGCCGGATTATCCTTTGCAGAAGAAGCGTCACAGTTTTGAATATTTGCGCACAATTTCACATCTCAGGCCGCGTACGAATACGTTTGAAGCCGTTTTTCGGGTGCGTTCGCTGATCGCCTATGCCATCCACAAATTTTTCCAAGAGCGCGATTTTGTCTATGTGCATACGCCGATTATAACCGGCAGCGACTGTGAAGGAGCCGGGGAGATGTTTCAGGTGACGACGCTCGATTTGAATGATATGCCGAAAAATGACGATGGGACTGTGGATTTTTCCCAGGATTTCTTCAACAAACCAACGAATCTGACCGTGAGTGGACAGCTCAACGGCGAGACGTATGCCATGGCGTTTAAGAATATCTATACTTTTGGGCCGACGTTCCGTGCGGAGAATTCCAATACTACAAGGCATGCGGCAGAATTCTGGATGATTGAGCCGGAAATTGCCTTTGCTGATTTGAAAGATGATATGGTCTTAGCGGAGAGTATGCTTAAATACATTATCAATTATGTGCTGGAACATGCCCCGGAGGAAATGCAGTTTTTTAATAATTTTGTGGACAAGGGGCTGTTAGAGCGTCTTCGTCATGTGGCAAGCTCTGAATTTGCCCATGTGACTTATACGGAGGCGATTGAGATTTTGCAAAAGAATAACGATAAATTTGAGTACAAAGTTTCCTGGGGTGCAGATTTGCAGACGGAACACGAGCGGTATCTGACCGAGGAGGTATTTAAGCGCCCGGTGTTTGTGACAGATTATCCAAAGGAGATCAAGGCCTTTTATATGAAACTCAATCCAGACGGCAAGACGGTTGCTGCGGTAGACTGCCTTGTGCCGGGAATCGGCGAAATTATCGGTGGAAGCCAGAGAGAGGACGATTACGACAAGCTCTGCCAGCGTATGGAAGAGTTGGGATTGAACAAGGAGGATTACGATTTCTACCTTGATTTGCGGAAATACGGTACGGCAAGACATGCCGGCTTTGGCCTTGGATTTGAGCGGTGCGTCATGTATCTGACGGGCATGACGAATATCCGTGATGTAGTGCCCTTCCCGCGGACAGTAAACAATTGTGAATTGTAGTCAGGGAGAAGGGATAAATATATGAGATTCAAAAGAGCCATCAGCGGAGCGCTTGCTTGTGTTGTGGCAGTGACATCTGTATTTGCAGCGGGTATATTTTCTGTGAGAGCAGATGCTTTTGCCGGTATGGATAAAAAAACATTAACAGTCCAAGAGGATGCCGCAGACCACGGAGTGGTGGTGGATTATGATTTCTCAAAGACAGCCGATGGCTATCTGGAAGATAAATCATCTTATCATAATGATGCAGTTGTGCACGGGCAGGTCCAGTGCAATCAGAATACTGGCGCAATGACACTGGGGAAGAATGCCTATGTGGAACTTCCCATGGGTATTTGGGATTCTTTGACGGATATGGAGACGTTTACGGTTGAGGCGAGATTTGCTAAGAGCGGCAGCTGCGGCATAGAAGCCTGGCTGTTTTGTCTGGGGTCTAATATCTCATCTGAATTCCCAGAAAATGCACTGTATTTTATGCCAAATGGCGGTCAGGGCATGGGCGTCCAGGTAGTAAAGGATTCCGTGATGAAAACGTTTGCTAAGCCGGGAAAGGTTTGGAACAATCGCTATTATACGGTCAATCTGTCAGTCGATCATGGCAGGATAAATTTGTATGTGAATGGTAGGCGTGTAGGCACGGCAGATGGACTAGACACAGGGCTTAGTATGGAAAAAGATATTGTTGCTGCCGGAACGGAGAATAACATCCTGGGATTTATCGGCAGGAGCTTTCGCAAGGAAGATTCCGATTTCAGGGGAAGTATTGCTTCCTTTAAGATATATGACAGGGTACTGACAGCCAATGAGATTTTTGACGCCAGATTTGCGGAGATAGAAGAGCGTAAATTTTTCACACGCAATGTCCTTGGGAAAAACGCAAATAAAAGGCGCGTTGCCTATGACCTTAAATTGCCGGGCAGGGTTGGAGATTTTGAATCTATTTCGTGGCAGACAGATTCAGCGGTGATTCGGCCGGATGGGACGGTTATCAATCCCAGAGATAAAGATACAGAAGTGAAATTGACGGCGAAGGCCATGAGAAAGGGCGGTATGGAAGCGGTCAGGGAGTTTACCGTTAAAGTCCTCAAACTCAATACCGGTTCCCTTGAAAATACAATAAGCCGTGCGGCGAAAGTTCATCAGAAGGATTACACGCAAGCTAGCTGGCGGGCATTTGCCAGCGCACTGGCAGAGGCCAAAAAGGTGGTAGCAGGTGGAGCAGGCGTACAGGTCGGACAGAGCGGAGTCGATAGATTGCAGAAGGAACTCAAGACGCGTTTTGCCGCGCTCAAGCATCGCCCGGTTGTCAAGGTTGACTTTGCACCCAAAGCAATTAAGCTGTCTAAGGTTACGAACAAGAAGGGGAGGAAACTGAAAGTTAAATTCGGCAAATCTCTTGGTGCAACAGGTTATGAGATATCTTTTGCCACAAATAAGAAGTTCAAGCCTGCCAGGAAAGTCAGAGTTAAAAAGACGAAAGCAACATTGAAAAAGCTGAAAAGAAAAACGTACTTTGTCAGAGTGCGCGCGTACAAGAAGGTGAATAAGACAATCTATTACAGCCATTACAGCAATGTGAAGAAGGTTAAAGTCAACAAGTAAAGCTGGTAAAATGAGAAAGGGCGCTGCTTAGAGAGGTTCAATTCGTTTGAATCCTGTCTTGCAGCGCCTTTTTTGCGATAAGAAAGACCCGGCAACTTTGTTGTTAATTGTCAGTTTGGCGGTTTTCTGCTTGTGATTCCATTGCGGAAATCACTTCAAGAAACGCATCCTGGATGGTGTTGTGGATATCCTCACCCAATAACGGTAGATTAGCGGATGGAATCATGCCGCCAGCCATGGAAGGGTGCCCGCCGCCGTCGCCAAATGGCGCGAGTACCCGCGCAATAAGAGTTCCGGCGTGGATAGGTTTCTGCTCGCTGCGGACGGAGAAGCGGATGCCTTCTTTTTGCATAGCATAGATAATTGCAATATCCACAACGTCCAGCGAGAGGATAAAATCTGAGATAATAGCAATCAACGCCGGCGCACAGTTAAATGGGATATAGGCAAAGCCTGTCCGGTCAAAAATCTGGATATTCTGGATAGCTGCGCCGTATGCCTGAAGATCGTTGAATTCCATAGTATTGTAATACATGTTTGAAACTAAGTCCCAATTTGCATGGGAAAAGAGGTAAGACAGCATTTCTGTGTCCAGCGATGTAGTCCCTCTTGTGAAATCAGCGGTGTCCATCTTGATTCCATATGCGAGGGCGGCCGCACATTTGGCGTCAATGGGCGTATCTGTGCTCTGGAAATAGGAAGCAATCA
This sequence comes from uncultured Lachnospiraceae bacterium, assembly GCA_910589635.1. Lineage (GTDB taxonomy): Bacteria > Bacillota > Clostridia > Lachnospirales > Lachnospiraceae > Petralouisia. The sequence continues at coordinate 20,031 of CAJUTD010000003.1, forward strand.
GGCAGGAGCAGGAACCTACCGGACGAATATCCTGGTAGAGGTATTCGGTATGGAAAAAGATGGGATGATGGTCAATACATGCTACTTCATCGCCGATTAAGTCTGTGACGTTGCTGTTCTTTTTCTGGGAATCTACCAATACGATGTAATCATCCTCGGTCATGTCCGGCACATCATTTTTGGAAAACATGGTGATGCCAAAGGTTTCCAGCATTTTCTTGACGCTGAGCCGGTCGATCTTCCCATCATAACATAAAGTAGCAGGGACGCCGTGGTGAGCAAGAAAATTCTGAAGACCGAACGCGCTTGCGATAGCGTCCGGGTCAGGAAAGTTGTGCGTTTGTATGTAAACGGTATGGTTTTTCAATATTTCAACTAAATTAAGTGGGTTCATAAGTAGTAACTTCCTCCTCATGCCATATATTATCATAATTTCTTGAAAAAGTCATCATCTTTTGCTATGATGCTTTCAGGAGGAACGGATCGTGCAGAAGAAATGGGTAGTATCGGCAAAAAGAGCAGACTTTCAGGGAATAGCAAAGCGTTTTGGCATCGACCAGGTGACAGCCAGGATCATTCGCAACCGGGACGTTGTGGGAGACGAGGCATTGGAGGAATATCTTCATGGTTCGTTGGAGGACTTAAATGACCCGGAGCAGATGAAAGATATCACACTGGCGGCTGGGCTTTTGCGGGAGAAGATAGAACAGGAAAAGCACATCCGTATTCTGGGCGATTACGATATTGACGGCGTGCAGTCGGTTTATATCCTGTATTCGGCGCTGCGGCGCTGCCATGCGCAGGTAGATTATGTGATACCGGACAGAGTGGCGGACGGTTATGGCTTGAATGAGCGACTGGTCCGCCAGGCCAAGGAGCAGGGAACAGATACGCTGCTGACCTGTGACAACGGCATTGCGGCTGCTGAGGAGATTGCGCTTGCCAAAGAACTAGGAATGACAGTTATTATCACGGATCACCATGAAGTGCCCTATGAAGAGGCGGAAGATGGGAGGCGGGTTTACTGTATTCCACCAGCAGACGCGGTAGTGGATCCCAAGCAAATTGACTGTTCCTACCCGTTTAAGAATCTTTGCGGTGCGGCAGTGGTTTTTAAATTGGTTCAAGTGCTTTATACTTTGATGGGATTTCCAGGTGAGGAAGCGTTTCAATATTTGGAAAATGCCGCCTTTGCTACGGTTGGTGATGTTATGGACTTACAGGGGGAGAACCGGATTTTGGTAAAAGAAGGGCTCAAGTCTTTAAATCACACGAAGAATTATGGGATGCGCGCCCTGGCGTCCAGGAACCAGATTGCTCCGGGTGCGATAAGGGCCTACCATATAGGGTTTGTGTTGGGACCATGCCTCAATGCCAGCGGCCGGTTGGACACGGCGAAGCGTGCGATTAAAATGTTATTGGCAGAGGATGAATATCAGGCGGCGGAGTATGCAGGTGATTTGTATGATTTGAACGCGAGCCGCAAGGAGATGACAGAACAAGGCGTACAGCAGGCAAAAGAGCTGATTCAACGGATGGGGCTTGAAAAAGATAAGGTTCTGGTAATTTATCTGCCCGATTGCCATGAGAGCCTTGCGGGAATTATTGCCGGGCGTATCCGGGAGCAGTACAACCGGCCGGTGTTCGTGCTGACAAAGAGCGGAGACTGTGTGAAGGGATCCGGCCGTTCCATTGAGCAGTATTCCATGTTTGAAGAAATGTCGAAGTGCAAGGAATTATTTACGAAATACGGCGGCCATCCGATGGCTGCCGGCTTGTCTTTGCCAGAGGAGCATGTTGATATTTTTCGACGGAAAATAAATGAGAATACAACGTTGACAGAGGAAGACCTCTGTGGGAAAATTGTCATAGACGTACCTATGCCGCTGTCTTACATATCAAAAGATTTAGTGGAGGAGCTGAATATTTTAGAGCCCTTTGGAAAATCTAACGAAAAACCGCTATTTGCCGACCGGGATATTGAAATCATATCCATAAGGATTCTGGGGAAAAATCAGAATGTGTGTAAAATGCAGGTGAAGAGTGCGGATTCCGCAGTGATGCCGGCATTGTATTTCGGTGAGCCGGGGCAGCTTTTAAGTTTCCTGGAAGAGAAATATGGAAGCCGCGCACTGGAACAGGCAATGGCAGGCGCGGGCGGCGGTATGAGAGTTTCTTTGGCATATTACCCGGAAGTCAATAGATACAATGGAAGGGAAAACATTCAGATAGTTGTCAAAAATTTTTGCTGATAATTGTCATATTTTATGGATAAAAATCGTTACAGAATATAGAGGAGAAAGGGAAAAGCCATGTTTGGATTAACGAATCGGAAACAGGAGATAAAAGACAGGGAACGTGAGCTGGCAGTATGCCAGGCGGCGTTGGAGGAGACGGAACAGAAGCTGAGTAAAATGAGCCTGATGTGGATAGAGGCAGGGCAACAGCTTTCGGAAATAGAAAGAGAGCAGCGTGAACTTGAACGTCGACTTAAAAAGGTGACAACAGCAGCCGATAGTGTTTCCAGGGAATCACAGCGTCAGCTGGATTTTAATCAGAGGCTTTTACAGCGCGCAGGGGAGATTGTTGGAAAACAGGAAGACCTAAGAGCTGCGCAGGAACAGGTTCGCGGTGAGGTCGGAGACGCAGCGTCAGAGACGCCGGTTTCCCTGGCAAAGATTATTGCTCCGATTACGGCGGAACTGAGCAATGGAATGGAAGAAATGCGCAAGATGTTAGAGGATGTGGTAGAGATTGGCAGGCAGATGGGCGTGCTTTCCTTGAATGCTGCTGTGGAGGCAGGAAGAATGGGAGAGAGTGGAAGAAAATTTGTGGAGGCTGCAGAGGAAGTACGGGAGATGTCCGATCATTATCAGCAGACAACGGCGACATTGGCGCAGCAGATGCAGATTGTAGGCATGAAATGGCAGAAATCACGGGGGGAGATAGAAGAGGTAGAAGAGCGGCTGAAACGGCAGTTTGACAAGTTGGAGAAAGCAAAGAATGCTTGTACGGCTGTTGGGGAAGAGATGCTAAATTTACCGATTGCCGATCTTCAAATGGAAATGGAAAAAGCCTTTGGGGATGAATCCATAAAGGAGCGCTGTGAAGATGTTTCGCAGAAGGTAGAAGAAGCCCGCCAAGATTTTATACAGCAGAAAGAGAAATGGGACAGTCTCCGACAGACTACCGAACAGGCGAAGGCAATGGTAAAAGAAATTTAATTGAGTTTGTTGGAGGGTTATATGAAAAAAAGTATCTTTCGTTTTCTGTCATCAGATAAGAAGACAAATATCCATGCCGTGAAATGGGAGCCGGAGGAAGAAGCCCGGGCAGTTTTACAAATCAGCCATGGTATGATAGAATATGTGGAACGCTATGAGGCGTTTGCAGAATTTCTTACAGGGAAAGGTTTTGTGGTTGTTGGCAACGATCACTTAGGACATGGGAAGTCGGTACAGTCTCAGGAATTCTGGGGATATTTTGCGCCGGAACATGGAAGCGATTTAGTGATCGAGGATCTACACCAGCTTTATACAAGAACCCGGGCGGAATATCCGGGAATTCCCTACTTCATGCTGGGGCATAGCATGGGTTCTTTCCTTTTGCGCAAGTATCTGTCGAAATATGGGAAGGGATTGGCTGGAGCTGTTATTATGGGTACAGGCACGCAGACTGACAGGACGGTAAAGACGGGCAGAAGAATCTGCAAATTTATAGCGTCTGTCCGTGGATGGAATCACCGCGGCGGGTTTGTGGAAAGACAGGTGTTTTCAGGGAATAACAAGCGGTTTGAGCACGAAGGGCAGGGAGCCTGGTTGACGAAGGATCGGGATATTGTGGAGGCTTATAATAAAGATCCGCGCTGTACGTTTCAGTTTACCTTGAATGGATTTTACAATTTGTTTGATACGATACATTATATCAATCAGCCTGCGAATATTGAGGCGATTCCCAAGGATTTGCCATTGTTTTTTGTATCGGGGGAAGACGACCCGGTGGGCGATTATGGGAGAGGCGTAAGAGCCGCGTATGACACTTATCTGGGTGCAGGGATTACGGATATTGAATTTAAGTTATATCCCACTGACCGGCACGAGATATTGAATGAGTTGGACAGGGAAGTTGTTTATGAGGATATTTACGGATGGCTGGAGAAACATTTGTGAAGGTGTGAGGATATTTACAGATATTATCAAAATCATCTGTGAAAATAATTTGTGCAGTCATGTACAGGAATGGAGGATCGTATGAAAAAGTGTATCAGAAAATGGATTACCCTGTTGTTGGTATGCGCTGTGACTGTATTGCCGTCAGTAAGCGCACTTGCGGCGGAGCCGGAGGTTCTTGAGGATCAGACTGGCATCCAGAGCGGGGGACAGCTGGAAGGCAGTGATGCGTCAAAGGATATGCAGCCGGACGGCGGTGATGTATCAGACGAGGAACAGCTGGGAGGCAGTGATGCTTCGAGGGAAACGCCGCTGGGAGATATGGATGCAGGAGACGAGGCGAAGCCGCAGGAAGATGAGGCGGGAAAGATGGAGCCAGGAAACAGCGATGGCTCAGGGGAAGCGTTAGACGCCTCCGGTCAGGCGGGAGAAGTAACAGAACCCATTACCAAAGAAGATAAACCTTATCTCGCATTGGGAGCGAACTTGACAGCCGAGCAGCAAGCAGTCGTACTAGGGCTTTTGGGAATCAATCCGGCAGAACTCGGCGATTATGATGTAATTTACATTACAAATGAGGAAGAGCACCAATACCTGGGAAATTATGTGGACGCCAGCAAGATTGGCACACGCTCTCTTTCTTCTGTACTTATTGTGAAAAGGGAGAAAGGGCACGGAATCAACATTACCACCAAAAATATTTCTTATTGTACCATCGGAATGTACAAAAATGCCTTGATCACCGCCGGAATCACAGATGCGGATATTATTGTGGCGGCGCCTACTCCGATTTCCGGTACGGCAGCTTTGGTGGGTGCTATGAAAGCCTATTCTGATATGACCGGTGAGGAAGTTACCGAGGAGAGTATGGATACAGCGTTGAATGAGCTGGTTCTTACTGGAGATCTGGCAAAAGCAGTGGGCGATTCAGAAAAAGCGGAGGAATTGGTCGCTTATCTGAAACAGGAAGTACTCTCTAAAGATTTGACGGATGAGGGTGAAATCCGTGAGGTGATAGATAAAGCTTGCGAGGAGTTTGATATCGTCCTCTCAGAAGAGGAGATATCGCAATTGATTGACTTGCTCAAGAAGATTGGGCAGCTTGATTTAGACTGGGACTCCATAAAGAATCAGGCGGAAGAACTTTACAATAAACTTTCCAAGATTGACGCAGGAGGATTTTTTGAGAAAGTTGTGGGATTTTTCCAGTCCATTTTGGATTTCTTTAAAGGATTGTTTTCTTAAAGCAATGATGAATTGAACTTGTGGGATAAAAAGCCGGCATAAAGCCCGGCTTTTTATTATTTTCAGGTTATAATAATGTGCACACTGGAGCAGGCAGAGGTGTATGTGAAAGAGGTAGAGAGTTTCAATTAAAAAATTATAGAATGATTCGTAATGGATTCGGCTTATTACCATACTAGGCCGTATTGCTGAAATCGAAAAATTTACATAGAATTAACATGCATGCGCTTTTAGAATTAACATAGAGGCATCTATACTGTATTCGTACAAAAAAATATTTTAAAGGAGCGTGTTTAAAAATGAAAAAAATTATTACATTTGCAGTCGCATTATCATTGTTGACAGGAGTTATGACCGGATGCGGTACAAACAATTCATCCGGCAAATCAGAAACGGGTGGTAAAAAAACAGAAAATTCACAAACCGTATCGACGGACGGTTCTACCTCGATGGAAAAAGTCATTGGTTTCTTGAGTGAGGCATACATGGAGGAAAATGGGGACATTAAGGTTACATATAATCCCACAGGTTCCAGTTCAGGTATCCAGGCGGTATCAGAGGGAAGATGTGATATTGGGCTGGCGAGCCGGGATCTGAAAGAAGAGGAACAGGCAGACTTAACCGCCACAGTGGTTGCCATTGATGGAATCGGAATAGTTATAAATCCAGATAATCCGGTTGCTGATTTGAGTGTGGAACAGGTTGGCAGGATTTATACCGGAGAGATCAGCAACTGGAAAGAGGTTGGCGGAAAAGATGCGCCCATTGTCTGCATTGGACGGGAAGCAGCCTCCGGGACAAGGGACGGTTTTGAGGAAGTTACCGGCACAAAGGATAAATGCAAATATTCCCAGGAGCTTACATCAACAGGTGATGTGGTACAGACCGTAGCCGGCAATCCCAATGCCATTGGCTATGCCTCCGTTGCCTCTGTGAACGATAGTGTCAAGGCGGTCAGCATTGAAGGCGTGGAACCAACGACAGAGGCAATTCAGGACGGCCAGTATAAAATCCAGAGGAACTTTGTGCTGGTCACCAAAAAAGATGTTTCTCTTTCCGGGGCGGCACAGGATTTCTTCGATTTTGCTACAAGCGAACAGGCAGATAATCTGATTACCCAGGCTGGAGCGGTGCCGATCAAAAGATAGAGGAGGAAAGCAAATGCGGAGCATTTTTTTAATACTTTCCGACGACATGGCAGGTGACGCAAAGCGGCGCGTGCCAGTACCTTATGAAGGAGGCTGCTATGAATAAGATAAAAAAGGCGGCAAGGCTGATAGAAAAAGCAATGAATCTGCTATTCCTGATGTGTGGCATGCTTACCATCCTATTTGTCATACTCATCACAATATTTCTTGTAACAAGCGGGATTCCGGCAATACAGAAAATTGGGCTCTCTGATTTTCTGTTTGGAAGGACCTGGGCATCCACTGCTGTTCCTCCTTCCTATGGCATTCTGCCGTTTATCCTGACATCGGTGTATGGAACCCTCGGGGCAATACTCATTGGAGTGCCAATAGGCCTTTTGTGCGCCGTCTTTCTGGCGAAAATGTCTCCGCCGGGAATTGGCAACATTGTGAGGAATGTGGTGGATTTGCTGGCAGGAATCCCTTCTGTTGTTTATGGCTTGGTGGGGATGATACTGATCGTGCCATATGTCAGGGAACTCTTTCATCTTCCCGATGGGGCAAATCTGTTTTCGGCTGTCATTGTCCTTGCCGTCATGATACTTCCTTCGGTCATATCCGTTTCGGAGACAGCGATTAAGGCAGTGCCAAAAGAATATGAGGAGGCATCCCTTGCATTGGGGGCGACGAAGACGGAAACAGTATTTAAGGTAGTTGTACCGGCGGCAAGAAGCGGCATCATTACAGCCGTCGTACTGGGAATCGGCAGGGCAGTCGGCGAGGCAATGGCCGTGATGATGGTGGCAGGAAATGTCGCCAACATGCCGAAACTATTTGGCAGTGTGCGATTTCTGACAACAGCCGTAGCAAGTGAGATGTCTTATTCCTCCGGTTTGCAGCGGCAGGCGCTCTTCTCCATTGCACTTGTATTGTTCTTGTTTATTATGGCTATCAATCTTGTCTTAAATCTGATTGTGAGAGGAGGAAGACAAAGTGGCTGATACAATTTCCAAAGCAAGAAAAATGAAAGGATTACTTCTGAATATACTAATGTATTTGGCAGCAGGGCTGATTTGCGTCCTTCTGCTCGGATTGATTGGGTACATCCTTTATCGTGGAGTCCCTTATATTTCATGGGAACTTATTTCCACCAAACCCAGCCTCCTAAAGGAAACGGTTGGAATCCTGCCTAATATTCTGAATACGATATATATTATCATCATGACACTTATCATTATATTGCCGCTTGGGGTAGGCGCTGCTATTTATTTGAACGAGTATGCAAAGAACAAAAAACTCGTGAGGGTAATTGAGCTCGCAACGGAAACGCTTGCAGGAATCCCATCCATCATATACGGACTGGTCGGTATGCTGGTGTTTGTACAGTTTTTCTCATTGGGAACAAGCCTGCTTGCAGGCTCGCTTACGCTTGCGATCATGACATTGCCGACGGTTATCCGCACAACACAGGAAAGCCTGAAAACAGTGCCTGAGGCATACCGGGAAGGTTCTCTGGGGCTGGGCGCCGGAAAATGGTACATGATTCGTACCGTTGTCCTGCCCTGTGTGATTGACGGTGTTGTGACAGGATGCATTTTGTCCATCGGCAGAGTGGTAGGGGAAAGCGCTGCGCTTTTGTTTACCGCAGGAATGGCAAATGAGATGTTAAGCGTGCTGGGGGCTGTGAAACCGGGAAATGCCGGCTCATCCCTGACCGTTGCCCTCTATATGTATGCAAAGGAACGGGGACAGTTTGACGTTGCTTTTGCGGTTGCTGTCATACTATTGGTACTGACATTCCTGATCAATATGTCAGCAAAACTGGCCGCAAAAAAACTAAGGAGAGAGTAAATATGAGCGAAATGATTACAACGAAAGATTTGAATTTATGGTATGGATCGAATCATGCCCTGAAAAATATCAATCTGTCTCTGCCAGAAAAGGAAATTACGGCTTTGATTGGGCCTTCCGGCTGTGGCAAATCCACTTACTTAAAGACACTGAACCGTATGAATGACTTAGTGGAGAATTGCAGGATTGAGGGGGAGATAAGACTGTCAGGGACGGACGTTTACCGGGAAATAGATGTCAATATTCTACGGAAACGTGTGGGAATGGTGTTTCAGAAACCAAATCCATTCCCGATGAGCATTTATGACAATATTGCCTATGGGCCGAGAATACATGGAATTAAATCGAGAGTGAAACTGGATGAGATCGTGGAGCGTTCTTTGACACAGGCCGCCATCTGGGAAGAATGTAAAGACAGGCTGAAAAAGAGTGCATTGGGAATGAGCGGAGGGCAGCAGCAGAGGCTTTGTATTGCAAGGGCGCTTGCCGTTGAACCGGAGGTTCTTCTGATGGATGAGCCTACATCAGCCCTTGATCCGATTTCTACTTCCAAGATTGAAGATCTGGCGATGGAGTTAAAGGAAAATTATACGATCATCATGGTAACGCACAATATGCAGCAGGCGGTGCGGATTGCGGATAAAACGGCTTTCTTCTTGTTAGGGGAGGTCGTGGAATTTGGCGGTACGGAAAAGATGTTCTCCTCTCCTTCCGACAAGAGGACAGAGGACTATATTACAGGGAGGTTTGGATAATGCGGAATAAATTTGACAGACAGCTTTCACAGCTTAATGCAGAGCTGATTACAATGGGCGCGCTGTGTGAGGAGGCAATTACCAATGCGGTAAAATATCTAACGGACAGTGATGAGGACAGCAGGGACGCCTGCCTTGAAGCCGACAGGCAGATTGACGAAAAGGAGCGGGATATTGAAACACTCTGCATTAAATTGATTTTACAGCAACAGCCGGTGGCTGGGGATTTACGTGTAGTTTCCGCCGCCCTGAAAATGATTTCCGATATGGAACGGATTGGAGACCAGGCATCGGATATCGTGGAGATAGCGCCCTATGTGGCAGAAAGCGGAATGGAGGGCAGCACGCATATCCGGGATATGGCGGACGCTACCATCAAGATGGTCTCAGAAAGCGTGGAATCCTTTGTGAAGATGGATATGGATATAGCTTATCAGGCAATAGAACATGACAATCTGGTGGATGAATTGTTTGACAAGGTAAAGGACGAGTTGATAAAATCCATAACAGAGGACGGCCGCAATGCGGAAGCACTGATTGATCTGCTGATGATCGCAAAGTATTTTGAACGCATTGGCGACCACGCGGAAAATATTGCCGGGTGGGTCGTGTATTCCATTACGGGAAAACATAAAAATCCGTCCTGCCGTTGGGAACAGGATACAAGGAGGGAAACCCATGATCTATCTGGTGGAAGATGATGACAATATCAGAAAACTTGTAAAGTATGCCCTGGAAAAAGAGGGATTTGAGGTGACAGGCTTCTCTGTCCCCAAAGAGTTTTGGGAAGCTATGCATATTGCCATACCGGAGCTTGTCATACTGGACATTATGCTCCCGGAAGAAGATGGCCTGTCTATCTTAAAGAGATTAAAAGAAAACAACAAAACAGAGCAGATTCCAGTCATTATGCTCACTGCAAAAAACAGTGAATTTGACAAGGTAACTGGTCTTGACATGGGGGCAGATGATTATATCGCGAAACCTTTCGGTACAATGGAACTGATTTCAAGAGTGCGGGCAGTCATTCGCCGCTATGACAAAACGAAGTCGAAGAAAGTATTTCAGATTGGGGAACTGTATGTAGAACCTGCAAAGCACATTATTTCAGTTTCCGGCCAGGAAATAGAGCTTTCCTATAAGGAGTATCTGCTGTTGAGTGTTCTTTTGGAAGCAGAAGGCAACGTGGTAGACCGTAACACCCTGCTTGCCAGAGTGTGGGGGGAATACTATACAGAGTCAAGAACCTTAGATGTCCATATCCGCAAGCTCCGCGTAAAGTTGGGTAATGCGGGCAGTCTGATTCAGACGGTAAAGGGTATCGGTTATAAGATTGGGGGTGGCAGCTATGCATAAAAAAATATTTCAATCCTCTTGTTTGACATCCTTTCTTGTTTTGGTTACAACTATTGCCCTGATTATGGGAGCTTTATTTCATTTCTTTGAGGAACAGATACAGAAGGAGCTTGAGAATGAGGCAGGCTATCTTTCACAGGCAGTTGAAAAAACAGGAATCCATTTTTTTGACGGATTTGAGAAACAGGCGAACCGGGTTACTTTGGTCGATGCAGATGGAAAGGTGCTGTTTGACAGCGATGCAGAGGTGGAAAAACTGGATAACCATGCAGACAGGGAAGAAATCAATGCAGCAATGAAGAACGGGACGGGAAAGAGTATCCGCTATTCTCAGACTTTAATGGAAAAAACCGTAAATTATGCGGTAAGGCTTTCTGATGGCAGTATTTTAAGGGTTTCCACGACACAGTATACAGTGGCTGCCGTTCTGCTTGGAATGCTCCAGCCGATTCTGGTTGTGCTGGCAATCGTATTGGCTTTGACGTTGGCGCTTTCCCTAAGGGTATCGAAAGCAATTATAGAACCGATTAACGGACTTGATCTGGAATTTCCAGAAAACAACACGGCGTATGAGGAATTGACGCCGCTTTTGAGGAAACTGGCAGAACAGAACGAAATCATTGAGGAGCAGCTTGCAGACGCCCATAAGAAACAAGTGGAATTCCATTTGATTACGGAAAATATGAGTGAAGGATTTCTGGTAATTGATAAAGATGCCAATGTCCTGACCTATAATTCTTCTGCATTGGAATTGTTTGGCATTACCCCGCCCGCCAACGGCAATGTGCTTGCGTTCTGCCGGGCAAGAGATTTCAGGGATACCGTATCAAAGGCGCTTGCGGGAGATAAAGCGGAGAATACCATGATGCGGGAGGAACGCTGCTATAGCATGATTGCCAATCCGGTTTTTGAGAAAGAGGAGGTCATCGGCGCTGTTATTATTATTTTGGATATTACGGAGAGGGAAAATAGGGAAACGCTCCGCCGGGAATTTACCGCCAATGTTTCCCATGAATTAAAAACGCCTCTTACCTCTATTTCCGGGTTTGCAGAGCTGATGAAAGAGGGGGATGTTTCCCCGGATACAGTAGTTGATTTCTCTGCATCTATTTATGAGGAGGCACAGAGACTGATTACGCTGGTAACGGATATTATAAAAATATCGGAGCTGGATGGAAAAAGCATGCCCTTTCAAAGTGAAACCGTTGATCTGTATGAACTGTCAGAGGAGATCATCAGCCGTCTGAATGGCCAGGCAGAAAAAAGAAACATTACCCTTAACCTTATCGGTGGCAAAACAGAGATAACCGGAGTACGCAAAATCCTGGATGAAATGTTTTATAATCTGATGGATAATGCGATTAAGTATAATAAGGAAAACGGAACAGTTGACGTTATTATCAATAAAATGGAAAGCGGTGTGACAGTCTTGGTAAGGGATACGGGAATCGGTATTCCTGCCGCCCATCAAAGCAGAGTGTTTGAACGCTTTTACAGGGTGGATAAAAGTCATTCTAAGCAAGTTGGCGGCACAGGGTTAGGGCTTGCCATCGTAAAGCACGGTGCAATTTACCATCATGCCGAAACCAAACTTGAAAGCATCGAGGGAAAAGGAACGACGGTCGCAGTTCGATTTGGGAAGGATAGTTTTGTCAGAGGTGAGTGAAACAATGAAAAAGAAGAAAAAAATGAAACAATTGAAACAGAAAATTGCTGCCTTGATGGAAGAAAAAAGATTACTGGAGAAAAAAGTATTGCTGGCAGAAAATGCAAATAAAACAAAAACGGCTTTTCTTTCCCATATGTCTCATGATATACGCACTCCTATGAATGGGATTATCGGGATGACAGATATCGCCATTAAGAATTTTGATGATAAGGAAAAAGTGCTGGACTGCCTGAAAACGATTAACAATTCTTCCGAACATCTTATTTCACTGCTTAATGATATTTTAGACATGAGCCGGATTGAAAGCGGTAAGGTGGCAATTAATCATGAGACAATGGATATCCGAGAAGTGGTTGAACATTGTGCATTAATGACAGAAAGTCTGTTAGTACACCGAAAGATAGAACTGGTCAGAGAAATTTCTGCCTTTAAGAATCCCTTTCTGCTTGGCGATAAATTACATCTGCGCCAGGTATTGCTCAATATTCTGGGAAATGCGGTAAAATTTACTCCAGATGGCGGTAAAATTTATTTGCAGGCCAGAGAAATTTCTGAGGGTAATGGAAGAGCAGTGTATCATTTTGAGATAGAAGATACGGGAATTGGAATGAACCCCTCTTTTGTCGAAAAAATATGGGAATCTTTCTCTCAGGAAAACACCGGAAACTTTAGTAATCAGAAAGGCACCGGGCTCGGAATGGCGATTACCAAAAGATTGGTCGACCTGATGGGTGGAACGATAACAGTGGAAAGTGAGCAGGGTGTCGGAAGTAGATTTGTCATAGAAATAAGTTTCGATATTGTTTCAAATTATCAGAAACAATCAGAAATAGTACAGCGATCCGATATTGACCTAAAGGGATGGAAGATTCTTCTGGTGGAAGATAACGAAATAAATATGGAGATTGCGAAAATAATGCTTGAAGATGAACACATTGATGTTACAACGGCAGAAAACGGGCAGCTTGCTGTCAACATATTCAATAATTCTCCACAAAATATGTTTAATGCTATTTTAATGGATATCAGGATGCCGGTCATGGACGGTCTGTCTGCAACGAAAACAATTCGCGCATTACCAAGGAGAGATGCACAGGCGGTTCCCATTATTGCCATGACTGCCGATGCATTTGCTGAGGATATACGCGGGACACAAAATGCAGGTATGAACGCACATTTGGCAAAGCCCATCCGACAAAATGAGTTATATGAAACTTTGCGAAATTTCAGTGTTTGAAAGAAAAATTTTTATAGAAACTTCAAATTTATTAGCACTTGTAATCATAAGGGAAATGATATAAAATGAAACAATAGATAAAACAAAGCTGATTTTGTTAAAATCCAGTGTTTTTGAGGGTTGACGGTAATTTCTATGATAGTTTATAACAATTGTTAAATATCGTCAAATGGGAGAGGGAACATTTTATATTATATCTGCTTGGTTTGGAATAATAATGCCAAACCGATATAGGAATGTAAGAACATAAGAAGGCAGAAGGAGAGGGAACTTATGGTTATACAACATAATATACAGGCGGCAAATGCAAACAGAATGTTAGGAACCGTAACGAAAAAACAGTCTGATTCAGTAAAAAAGCTGTCTTCAGGGTATCGAATCAATAGTGCCGCAGATGACGCGGCAGGTTTGTCGATATCTGAGAAAATGCGTTACCAGATTCGAGGATTAGAGAAGGCCTCTAATAATGCACAGGATGGGGTTTCTTTGATACAAGTGGCGGAAGGCGCGCTTGACGAGGTACATTCTGTTCTTCATAGAATGAATGAATTGGCAACGCAGGCGGCTAATGACACCAACACTTCCGTGGATCGGGTAACGATAAAGAATGAGATTGATCAGCTGGGCCAGGAAATTGACCGTATTTCCAGCGCAACGCAGTTTAATTCCATGAATCTTATCGATGGCTCTTTTAGGGGGAAGAGCCTTCAGGTAGGTGCACTCTCGGGGCAGGGTATTGAGATAGAGATCAAGGCGATGGATGCACATGCACTGGGGTTAGCGTTTGTATTTAACAATCCGGCTGAGATTGACACGATATTGGAGGATAAGCCTTCCATTGAGTTTATAGAAAAGGACGGTGATGAAACGCGTACGGCATATGAGAAATGGGCGGCGTTTGAGGTGCCGAACACCACTAAGAAAAGCCATTATAATCCGGCGAAATGTTTATATGTCGATTCTTATGCGAACGCGGGAAGAACCATGAAATTGGTTCAAAATGCAGTAAATCTTGTTTCAGAGATGCGTTCTTCGCTGGGAGCGACACAGAACCGTTTAGAGCATACGATTGCCAATCTTGATAATATTGGTGAGAATACAGCTGCTGCGGAGTCGAGAATCCGTGATACCGATATGGCGCAGGAAATGGTTGCATATAGCACCAATAATATTTTAGCGCAGGCAGGCCAGTCCGTGCTCGCACAAGCGAACCAAAGTGCGCAGGGCGTATTATCCCTTTTGCAGTAAGGAAACTGTGATTTTTGGAGGGAAGCTATGGAATATATAACAGCAATCTCTGATATGTCAGAGGCAATATACAATGTTATACATATGGCTATTAAAACGATATATCCCCAGTACTACCCTCAAGAAGTAGTCGATTTCTTTTGTCGACATCATAATAAGGAACATATTTTAGCAGGTATAGCATCTGGAAACATGGGAGTATTGATGAGGGATAATATTATTGTGGGAACGGGATGTTTTGACGGTAACCACATCACAGGGGTGTATGTATTGCCTTCTTACCAAAAACAAGGCTGTGGTTCGCAGATTATGGATTGTTTGGAAACAGAGATTATAAAAAAGCATGAAGTAGCCATTTTAGATGCTTCGCTTCCAGCGGCATGCCTTTATGAGCATAGAGGCTATAAAACGATAGGACATGGGATTTATGAATTGGAAAATGATGTTAAATTAGTTTACGAAATTATGGAGAAACGACTGAGATTAAAGAATTCTGCTATCGCTTCTTAGAGGGAAAAATCGTTTTGTTTGATAAAATTGATACAGCCTTTTCATATTTGAACAAAGATACAGAGTTATTTAAGGTCGTTAATGTTCCTATGCAGGACACAATGAAAGAATATGTAGAATTAGCATTGAAGACAGCGGAAGAACAAAAGGAATATTTTACCGGACCACTTGGCAATGATGTATTTCAGTGCTCTCCTATGCCATGGGTAACATATACCCATATTTCCCATACGAATTCGGGTAAGAAGGATAATGCAACACCTTTGTTTGATTGGGGGAAGTATTATGAAAAAGATGGGAAGATTGTTATGTCGGTGTCGGTTCAGGCACATCATTCTTTTGTAGATGGTGTACATATTGGAAAATTTGTTGATAGGTTGCAGATATTTTTAAATGAATTGTAAAGGGGAATTCGATGTAATAAAGACTGACAATATCTCGCACTGTTGGTGCGAGATTTGGAGGAATTGAGATAGGTGGGTAATAGAAGTAAAAATGCTATACTATAATATGTCAATTTAAAAATGAATAGAATATGTTGTTCTTAATCATACTAGAAAGACGAGGAGTGAATATATGGCTGTAGCATTAAAAGAAGATTATCAACGAGCTTTAGACGAACAGAAACAAGAAGTTCGGGAGCTTGTAATGGCAGGCTTGGAACAGATAAAAGAAGGAAAGACGAAAGACTTTAATACTGTGTGTGACAGATTGGAGAAGAAATACAGGGATGAGGCAATATCAAATTAGGATTACGGAGTTGGCAGAGGAAGACCTGGAAAATGCAGGTGATTACATTGCCTATGACTTGAAAAATCCGTCTGCCGCTGAAAATACAGTAAGTGGGATTCGGGCAAAGATAAATTCTCTGGTAAACTTTCCGGAGAGAAACGAATTGGACGAAGATGAGCTGCTTGCTGGATTGGGTGTGCGTAAAGATTATTATCGCAATTACAAGATTTATTATGTGATTGAGGAGGACACTATTTACATAGTTAGAATTTTGCATATGTTAGTTGATAGTAAAGCGTGGCTTTATCGTACATTTGGGTTATAAATTGAGTGATACCATGTGATACCCATATGATACCTGTTTACTCCGAAAACCAAAATAATATGGAAAATATGCGAAATAAGTAGTATGAAATAGTAGGAAATACGCCCAATAGATTAACGAAAAAGTTAATTATTAGGGAGGGAAGATAAAAGCTGACAGAAGCGCATAGACAAAGACGAATGGGCCGGGAACCTGAAAATAAGGTTCCCGGTTCTATTTGCCCCAACCTTTACAGCGGCCGGAAGTTTATTTGGCAAAATGCAAATCCGCCTTAAAAACAGTAATGAGATGGAGGAGCCAGCCGATCCAAGATTTAGAAAATGTTGTGGAACAACGGAAGCTGGAGGTAAAATTATTCTCTGCGCCTGAGGAACATAAAAGGCCGTCTCGATTGTCTTGTTTTTTGTTTGACTTTTAGACGATTTTCTTCATTAAATCCTACTAGTACCTCATGGTTTGCTTCCGACAGATAATCTATAATGCCGTCAATGTCGGATTTCATATTTTTTGGGCATTGAATGTACAAATGTTTGTTGGCCGTAATATGCAGCGTGTAAGAAATGCTGAAATGGTGCCACAGAATCTTATGCAGTGTGGAATATTTATAAATCCAAATAATTTCCTGTATGGGGACTATGGCAATGCCATAATTGGCAAGCACAATAAAGTAATGCTCTGTGATAAACATGTCTTCCGTTGCCAGCTGTGGCAGTGTGGCAAGCTCCTCTTCCGCCTGGGAAAGCATTGCCGAAGGTTTGCCGAAAAGCCTAAGCTTGCGGCAGGCGGGAGAGAGTGCCGGCAGGCAGATGTACAATATATAGAGAAGCAGCCGGATAAGGGCATATGCGCCGGTTGCCAGATAAATGCCCATCAATAAAGTACTAGAAACTAAGCGAAATGCCGGCTCGCTGATAAAATAGCCGCTGGTTTTCTGAGAAATTCCCTCTTTTGTCCAATTCAAGTCTTGTGATAAATGATCCAATAATGCGTCATATGCAGTATTCCCTTTGAGGACACGTCCGCGAATCTGCACGGAATCTATCTGAGGCAGCCCTTCCTCACAGGTGCGGGGATTGAGCAGGACAATCACGCATTTTTCATTCTGTAAAGTATAATAGTAATATCCGTTCGTACGTCCGAAAGAATTGTTGGTATAGCCGGTAAAATATAGGTTATCCAATTTCGCGGAAATGTAAGAAGAATGTGTATTACTGTAGGCAGAAAGATTATCAATGCTGTCAAGGTTCTGAGGAAATAAGATATCGTACAGCGGCAAAATCAGCCACAGGACAGTCAGGATAATCAGATACAGAATGGGGGAAATTAGGCGTCGTCGGTAAACGCGCCGTATATGTTTGGAAATGTAATGATCTAAATTTTCGGTCATGATGGCTCCTTATGTCAGAAAGTTTTTTGCAAGGCGGATAAACAATCGGGTCGTATAACTAAAAACAGTATACGTTTTTTGCACAGAAGAATCAAGGGCTTCTATAATTGACTTTTACGGGTAAAGTTGATACTATGGCATGAGGAGGGACCAGTTGACCAAAGGAGGGACCCAGCGAAGCTGGGAGGATGCCTTAGGTCTCCTATCGTTATCAAAGAAGTAAAAGGAAGTGGGAGGAGCCCTGATGCCTTGTACTGGAGCCAATGATGTAAAATGGCATGAGGAGGGAACCATATGGAAGCATACAGCGGATTTGCAGAAGTTTATGATATGTTCATGGATAATGTACCTTATCAGGAGTGGAGCCAATATCTGACCGCACTCTTGCAGGAACATCAGATATCCCAGGGGATTGTGCTTGACTTGGGGTGCGGTACGGGGAAGATGACGCGGCTTTTGGCGCGGGCGGGTTATGATATGATTGGCGTGGATAACTCTGAGGAAATGCTGCAAATTGCTCGGGAACAAGAAGAGGAATCGTCAGATATTTTATATCTTCTCCAGGATATGCGCGAGTTTGAGTTATATGGAACTGTGCAGGCGGTCGTGTGTGTCTGTGATTCCCTCAATTATATCTTAGAGGAAGAAGATTTACTCTCTATATTTTTGCTGGTAAATAATTACCTGGATCCGGGAGGCTTGTTTCTTTTTGACATGAATACTCTGTTTAAATACAGGGAAATCTTAGGAGAGAATACAATTTGCGAGAACCGCGAAGAGGGAAGCTTTATCTGGGAGAATTTCTATGACGAAGAGGAGCAGATAAACCAGTACGATTTGACCTTATTTGTCCGTGATGAAGAAAATCATGCGTTATTCCGGAAATACGAAGAGACGCATTTTCAGAGGGGATATGAACTTCAGCGGGTGCGGGAACTTTTAGAGCAGGCGGGTATGGAGTTTGTAGCGATGTATGACGCATATACGAAGGAATCTGTGCGTGAGGATAGTGAACGCGTCTGTTTCATTGCAAGAGAACATGGGAAAATGATAGGATAAAAAGCGGCTGCGGTGTAATTTTTGCGGCAATTACATAGATATAATAGAAGAAAGTAGGACAAGATATGAGTGAATACAGAGATTATATGGTGAGGGCGACTGCGGCGGACAACCAAATTCGTGCCTTTGCAGTGACGTCCAGAGACTTAGTGGAGCAGGCGAGACGTTATCATAATACGAGTCCGGTGATTACGGCGGCTCTTGGCAGGCTTCTTACCGGGGGTGTGATGATGGGGTGTATGATGAAGGGCGAGGACGACCTTCTGACCTTGCAGATAAAATGTGCAGGGCCAGCAAAAGGCATGGCAGTCACAGCCGACAGTAAAGGAAATGTCAAAGGCTATCCGCAGGCTGCGGACGTTATGCTGCCGCCCAATGCACGGGGCAAGCTGGATGTTGGAGGAGCGCTTGGGCTTGGCATTTTGAGCGTCATTAAGGATATGGGATTAAAAGAGCCTTATGTGGGGCAGGTTGAATTGAAGACATCCGAGATTGCGGAGGATTTGACGTATTATTTTGCGACTTCTGAGCAGATTCCCTCCGCTGTGGGACTGGGCGTTCTGATGAACCGGGATAATACGGTCAAACAGGCAGGTGGGTTTATCATCCAGTTGATGCCTTATACAGATGAGAAGGTGATTTCCGAGCTGGAAAAGAAGGTGGCACAGGTCACTTCGGTGACGGATTTGTTGGAGCAGGGGATGACGCCGGAAACGTTGCTGGAGAAAATTTTGGGTGGCTTTGGCGTGGAGGTTGCCGAAAAAGTTCCGGTGCAATATTTTTGTAATTGTTCTAAGGAGCGTGTCACGCGCGCCATTGCCAGTATTGGCAAAAAGGATATTCAAGAAATGGCTGATGCAGGCGAGTCCATTGAAGTGAACTGCCAATTTTGCGATAAACAGTATGTGTTTACCCCGCAGGAGCTGCAAGAACTGCTGCGGGAAAAATAAAAAGTAAGAAGTGATGGCAGAAAACAGCGTTTTGTATCTCTGTATCAGGAGAAATGAGCGAATGTCTATATTCAGAAAGGAGCCAGCCAGTGAAGGATGGATTTGTCAAGGTGGCGGCAGTAACTCCCAAGATTCGGGTTGCCGATACCATATATAACAAAGAGAAAATTATGGAGAAGATTGAGGAGGCGGAGAGGCAGCGCGCTGTGGTCGTCGTTTTCCCGGAACTCTGCATCACAGGTTACAGCTGTGGCGATTTATTTTTCCAGGATACCTTGTTAGAGGAGGCAAAGCAGGCGTTGATTCAGATTGCTGAAGCCACTGCCGGCAAAAATATGCTGGTGTTTGTGGGGCTTCCAATTGCATACCGCGGCGGGCTTTATAATGTGGCGGCGGCGCTTTCCGGCGGCAGGGTTTTAGGGCTTGTGCCGAAACAATGCATTCCCGGCTACAATGAATTCTATGAGACGAGGCATTTCACTGCGGGTATGGAGGAGCCTGTGGAAGTATTGCTGGCGGAAAATCTGCGCGTTCCCATGGGGGGGCATCTGCTCTTTGTGCCTGACTGTCTGCCGGAGTTAAAAGTTGCTGCGGAAATCTGCGAGGATATTTGGTCACCGCAGCCGCCCAGTATTTCCCATGCGCTCGCGGGCGCTAATTTGGTGGTGAACCTGTCGGCGAGCAATGAGCTGACAGGGAAAGAGTGTTACCGCAAAAGCCTGGTGGAAGGGCAGTCCGCACGGCTGGTCTGCGGTTATGTGTATGCCAGCGCCGGAGATGGGGAATCCACACAGGACGTTGTGTATTCTGCACATAATATGATAGCGGAAAATGGCGTTATATTGGCGGAAGCCCAGCGTTTTAAGAATCAGTCCGTCTATGCTGAACTTGATATACAGAGGGTGAATGGGCAGCGCAGGCGCATGACGACGTTTTGCGGCGATAAGAAAGATTACAGAGAGATCACGTTTCATCTGAAAAAGGAAGAAACGGAGCTCACTCGTTTTATAGACCCTGCGCCGTTTGTGCCTGGGAAAGAGGAAAAGCGCAGAAAGCGTTGTGAAGAAATTCTCGCTATCCAGTCTATGGGCCTCAAGAAAAGATTGGAGCACACGAACTGCCGCTGTGCAGTTGTCGGGATTTCCGGGGGGCTGGATTCGACGCTTGCGTTGCTTGTGACTGTGCGTGCATTTGATTTATTGGGAATAAAGCGCAAAGGAATCTGTGCGGTGACAATGCCGGGCTTTGGCACGACGGACCGCACGTATGACAATGCGGTGAACTTGGTGCGTTGCCTGGGCGCTGAGCTTATGGAGGTAGATATCCGGGAGGCCGTGCGGGTACATTTCCGCGACATCGGGCAGGAGGAGAGCAGCCATGACGTCACTTATGAGAACGGGCAGGCCAGAGAGCGCACCCAGATCTTGATGGACATTGCCAATAAATACAATGGTATGGTGGTTGGCACCGGCGACATGTCGGAGCTGGCGCTTGGCTGGGCAACTTACAATGGCGACCATATGTCCATGTATGGCGTCAATGCCTCGGTGCCTAACACACTTGTCCGCCATCTTGTCCATTATTACGCAGATACATGCGGCAATCCCGAGCTCGCGGAAATTCTTCTGGACGTCTTAGATACGCCGGTGAGCCCGGAGCTTTTGCCTCCGGAAGATGGTGAGATTTCTCAGAAGACAGAAGATCTCGTAGGGCCGTATGAGCTACATGATTTCTTTTTGTACCATATGCTCCGCTTAGGGTTTGGGCCGGAGAAAATTTACCGCCTTGCCGTGCATGCATTTTGTGACGAAGGTAACTTAGGCGGTAATCAATATACGCCGGAAATTATTTTTAAATGGGAAAAAGTATTTATCCGCAGGTTTTTCAGCCAGCAATTTAAGCGTTCCTGTCTGCCGGACGGGCCCAAGGTCGGAACGGTGGCGGTTTCGCCGCGCGGAGATTTGCGGATGCCGAGCGATGCCAGCGCAGACTTGTGGCTTGCGCGGTTGGAAAGGTGCAGGCTGTAACAGGAGGGTTGTAACAGTTCAGCCATCGCATTATTATGGGCGAATCATGCTTGCATGAATGAGCACATAATATCAGCGATGAGGGGAACGCCCCTTAAGCCTCAGACAGCAATTGCGTCAGCAATGGATAGCCTGCGCAGCAGGCGGTCTGTGGCTTGAATAAGGGGCGTGGGCTGAACTGTTACGGAGGGTTTTGCAGTGGGCAAGAAGCATCTTGCGTATGCGGCAAGAGTATTTTATAATATTTTAATAGAATATTTTCGGTTTGTTAATTGATATTTTTATAAGAATGCTTAGAATAAGAAATATGTTTGGATATGTTATTATAAATAAGCCGGAAATGAAATTTAAAGAATTTGATTTGTACCAGTCTTATTACTGCGGACTGTGCAGGACGCTGAAAGACGCTTATGGCAGGCTGGGACAGATGACGTTAAGCTATGATATGACGTTTGTGATCCTCCTGCTCACCAGCCTCTATGAACCGAAGACGGTGGAGAATTTCCAGAGGTGCCTGGCGCATCCTTTCGGCAAGCATCTATCCAGGGTGAATGAACTTTCGCAGTATGGCGCGGACATGAATCTTTTGCTGTCTTATTATAAATGTCTGGATGATTGGCAGGATGAGCGCAAGGTTTCTAAGAAAGCGATGGCTGCGACTCTCAGAGGCAGATTTCAGAAGGTGGCGGCGACCTATCCTGAGAAGGATTGTCTTAT
Organism: uncultured Lachnospiraceae bacterium; assembly: GCA_910589635.1. GTDB lineage: Bacteria > Bacillota > Clostridia > Lachnospirales > Lachnospiraceae > Petralouisia. The sequence goes on from CAJUTD010000003.1 coordinate 42,395, forward strand.
TCGACAGAAGATGGAACAGATTCATCGCTGTGAACAAGAGCGCTGTATGAATCTTGACGAAGTCTCCGGATATTTTGGGGAGATTATGGCAGAGATTCTCGTGTATCGCCGAGATGAGTGGGAGGCAGACTTGCGCCGGATTGGCTTTTTTCTAGGCAAGTTTATTTATCTGATGGATGCATTTGAGGATGTGGAGAAGGACGCGAAGACAGGGAATTATAATGTGTTTGTGCATGAATACCGGAAGGAGGATTTTGCACGGCGCACAGAGCAGATTTTAAGTATGATGATGGCGGAGTGTTCGCGGGCGTTTGAACGATTACCTATCGTAGAGAATGTAGAAATTTTGCGCAATATTTTATATTCCGGCGTATGGTGCCGCTATGAGCTTGTGAAACGCAAACGGGAAGGAAAGCAGCATGTATGATCCGTATGCAGTCCTTGGGTTACCTGGGAATGCCACTGATGAAGAAATTAAAAAAGCATATCGCTCCTTGAGCCGCAAATACCATCCAGACGCGAATGTCAATAATCCGCATAAGGAGCAGGCGGAGGAGAAATTTAAAGAGATCCAGCAGGCTTACCAGCAGATTATGTATGAGAAGGAACACAAAGCTTCCGGGAGCTATGGGAATTCTGCTTATGGACAGCCGGGAGGCGGTACATATGGGGATTTCGGAGATTTTTTCGGAGGTTTTGGGCAGGCCAAACGTACCCAGGAGCAGGATTCAGAAAGTACCTATAAGCGGGCGGCTGAGAATTATATCCGTAGCGGCCACTACCGGGAAGCGCTCAATGTGCTGGGTAATATCAGAGACCATGACGCTTACTGGCACTATTTGAACGCCATTGCCAATTCTGGTATCGGCAATAATGTGGCGGCCATGGAATCTGCGCAGCGCGCGTTAGCCATGGAACCGGGAAATCGTCAATATCAGCAGTTGTACGCCAATCTTCAGAACGGTGGAAGCTGGTATTACGGTCAGCGTCAGAGTTACGGAAGCCCTGTCGGGAGTGGAGGGAATTTTTGCCTCAAGCTGTGCATAGCCAATATATTATGTAATCTTTGTTGCGGCGGAGGACGGCTTTACTGCGGCGGGGGTCCATATATTTAATCATAAGATGATATGAAATTAAAATAGCGCAAAACAGATAGCAGGTGAACAGGATGGATTTTATGGTGCTGTATTCCAGCAAAACCGGAAATACCAAGAAGATTGCCACTGAGATTTTCAGCGCGCTTCCAGGTATGTCGAAGGATATGCAGAGTATAGATGAATATAGAGGGAAAGAGGCAGATATGTTTTTTATCGGGTTCTGGGTCAACCGGGGCACTTGCGATATATCGGTAATCGACGCGATGTCGGAGTTGCATGGCAAGAAGATTGCGCTGTTCGGCACTTGCGGCATGGGCAGTGATGCGCAGTATTACAAAGATATAGAGAAGAAGGTAAATGTGTGGATACCGGATGACTGTGAATATTTGGGGATGTTCCTCTGCCAGGGAAAAATGCCGATGCAGATTCGGGAGCATTACGAGATTACCAGGGAAGATCCCAGGCAGGAAGCCTGTCGTAAGAAGCTGCTCCACAATTTTGACGAGGCCTTATTTCATCCCAATGATGCAGACTTGGCGGATGCGAGAGCTTTTGTGGAGCGGGTGCTCAGGGAATAAAGAAACATCTGAAATAATAAAAAAATCGTTACTTTCTCAATATATTTGTTACGGAAAGGATAAATCGTTATGCTTACGAAGAAAAGGCAGTCAGAGAACGTTATGCAATCTATCTCCCGTCTTGTAGACATGGAGTATGAGCCGCGCAATGGGGAGTGGAATCATATTCACCAACGTCTGATGAAAGGACGCAAGGAGTTCGAGCAGGCGGCGACCATGACAATGGATGCAGTTATTCACATGAGCGCCATGGATTTAACCTTGGAAACGAATGTGGCCACTGTAGAGAAGATTAACACTTCGATAACAGCAGCGGTGGACGCCATTAGCGAGTCGGCAGATTCCACAGCAGATATAGCTTCGGAAGTGTCGAAAGCACACGAGAACCTGACGGCAACTATTATTGAGGTTTCGGATGAATCCAACAAAATAATGGAAGATATTCGCAGTTGTGAAAACGAGCTTACGTCTATAACAGGTATATCATCCTCAGCTATTTCAACAGCAAGAGAGATGAAGACGGATATTTATGGATTGATTGACATTATCCGAAACATGAATGAAGCTCTTGAAGCGATTAACGATATTTCAGCCCAGACGAATCTTCTGGCGCTAAATGCTTCCATAGAGGCGGCCCGCGCCGGGGAGGCCGGCAAGGGATTTGCTGTGGTTGCAGAGGAAATCCGCAGCCTGGCGGAGCAGACCAAATCATTGACGGGGAGTATGGGGACTTTTGTGTCCAATATCAGAGAGGCTTCTCGGAAAAGTTCTGACAGTGTGGATACGACAGTTGCTGAACTGGAGCGTATCAATGAAAATATTCAGAACGTATGGAAGATTACCGGAAATAATCGCAGCGGCATGGATCATATTACGGATTCCGTCTCTTCGCTGGCGGCTGTCAGCGAGGAAATTAGTAGTTCCATGAATGAATTGGACAACCAGATGCAGCATGTGAGAGGGGAATGCCAAAGTTTAAAAGAAAATGTACAATCCCTGGCAATTTCCAGCAATTCCATTGCAGAACTTGTGGAACCCTCCAAGAGGATTGAAGATTGCCTGGAGGAATCCACAAAGATTATGGGAAGTATGGCTCAAGATGCGTTTTATATGTTGGATAACCAAATTGTTCTAAACTGCTTGAACAGTGCGATAGAGGCTCATAGGAATTGGTTAAGTACCTTAAAAGATATGGCGCAGACCAAGGAGTTGAAGGTATTACAGACGGACTGTAGGAAATGTGGCCTTGGCCGTTTTTATTATGCGTTTAAGCCCTCGAATCCGCAGATTACGGCTATCTGGGAAGGATTAGAAGGTAAGCACAAAACATTCCATACCTATGGAACAGAAATGATTTCTGCCGTCCGGTCCAGCAGGACAGAGGATTTACAGCAGATTTATAAACAGGCTGAAACCTGTTCAGAGGACTTGATATCTGATTTAAAATATATAATTGAAATTATTGAATTATTATCCAAAGATAATATCCGTATTTTTGAAGAAACATAAGAACAAAGCAGAGATATATGGAGGTAGGTACTGTGAAAGAGAACAAATATTAATATCATTGCGTATTACATAGATCATCATTGGTATAAAGAAACATCGGTATGTGGGATTTCCCGGTACCGATGTTTTTTTATCAAAATAACTGTTGACAAATAATATTATATGATATATAGTATTGAATATAAAATAGTAATATAAAAAATATAATATTGTACAATAGAGAGGAAGAAAAGGAGTGATGGAATGGTATTTAATACAGGTGCAGCTCTTTTGGACGCCATTGTTCTTGCGGTTGTAAGCAAAGAGAGAGAGGGCACATATGGTTACAAAATAACCCAGGACGTCCGGCAGGCAATTGAAGTGTCGGAATCCACGCTGTACCCGGTGCTTAGACGACTGCAAAAAGATGGTTGCCTGGAAGTCTATGATATGGAATGCGGAGGAAGGAACCGCAGGTACTATAAAATTACAGATAGAGGCAGCGCACAGTTGAACTTGTACCAGACGGAATGGGTAACTTATTCTTCTAAAATTTCAACGTTATTTTCGGGAGGAGAGCTGGCATGAGAAAAGAGGAATTTATGAAGCAGTTGGAAACGCTGCTGGCAGACATATCAGAGGAAGAGAGGCGCGAAGCGTTATCTTATTATTGGAGTTATTTTGAGGACGCAGGGGAGGAAAATGAAGAACGCATTCTCCGGGAGCTGGAATCGCCAGAGAAGGTGGCGGCGACGATTAAGGCTGATTTGAAGATGGATCAGGGAACGGATTCAGCAGCTTACACCGAGCGTGGCTTTGAAGATATGCGGTTTGAGGAGAACCACCAGGAGATAGACATTAAGGAGAAGCCGGTTCAGGAACAAGAAAGCCGCTGGGAGCAGGCGAAGCAGAAGTTCAGCAAAGGGAAAGACAGCGAGGATGAGAACCGCACGTTAAAGATGGTGCTGATTGTGATTGCGGTTGTGTTAACAAGCCCGATTTGGTTAAGTCTTTTGAGTGGAGCAGTGTCCATTATTGCGGGGCTCTTTGGAGTAGTAGTAGGTTTTATTGGAGTAGCTTTTGCACTTTATATTTCTGGCGGCGTGCTGTTTGGAATGGCAATTGCAGAGTTTGCAATTGGCAGTATTGCGACAGGATTTGCATTGCTGGGTGCGTCGCTTTTACTTTGGGCGTTTGCGATACTGATAACAGCTTTTTGTGTATGGATTTGTGGGAAAGGCATTCCGTGGCTTTGGCGGGCGCTCGTTAAGCTGTGGAAAGAAATATTTCCGGGAAAGGAGCGGGCGGTATGAAGCATTTCATAAAATTTGCATTGATTTTATCGTTAGTATTAGTAATACTTGGCAGCGTATTTTGCACGGTCAGTTTTGGCATAGGGTTTAATTACAGAGATTTTTGGGAAGATGTGAGAGATGGAGCGTATAGCTTTGGCCCGATATCTGAGGTAGGGGACGCCATTTGGCGCAATGGAGACAACTGGCACGATGACGGCATTAATTGGAAAAGTGCATCGACAAAAGAGTATGCGTTTAAATGGAATGGTAAAGGTGGTGAACGCATTACCGGGCTGGATTTGGATGTCTATTACGGAAAAGTAAGGCTGGAAGAGTGTGATGGCGATGAAGTCCAGGTGCTTGTGGAGTACCGCAAGAAGAACCATCTGCGTATGGTGGAGGCATTTAATGACGGCGGTACTTTGAAAATCCAGGAGACGGGGAGTAAACGCAGTAGGAATAATGACAGCACGAGAATTACAATCTGCATCCCGGCAGAAATGATGGAAGAGGAAAACATGTTGGAAGCGATTTCCTTACAGCAGGATGCGGGCGCGATTTATACGGATATGCCGCTGAAAGCAGAGAAAATCAGTATAAATGTCAATGCAGGAGAGTGTTTGGCGTATGAGAAACTGACTGCACTGGCCGAATTCAGAGTCGATGTAGGTGCGGGGCAAATTGATTTGGAAGCGATCGCAGCGCCTGAGGTATTTTTGAACGCCGATGTAGGGCAGATCGATACGGAAACAATTACGGCAGACAATCTGTATATAGACTGTGGGATCGGTTCCATAGACGCGCAAGTATGCGGTAAGGAACAGGATTATAATTATGAGATTTCCTGTAATATGGGAGAGGTGTCAATCGGTGACCATGATTTTCATGCGATTGGCGCCAACAAAAAAATAGATAATTCTGTGGATAAAACGATGCAGATTGATTGCAATATCGGTGAGGTGGACGTTTCTTTTGACGATTAAATACGAATGGTTCACAATCCTATGGGAATGAAACGTGATTGACAATTAAATTGGCATTACAACATAAACCGCCGCAACAACAAAGTCATTTTATGCAGCCTTGTTGTTGCGGCAGCTTTGATTAATAATTTTCGTATATGAAATGTTGTTTAAGCATTTTCTGACGAAAAGTAATTCCGAACCTCCTCTATACAGGAGTCTTTTAGATTTCCATACATACGCTCTAAATTTGCCTGTGACTGAACGATCTTGAGCAGTTCTGGATGCATACAGTTATATTTTTCGTGGACTTCCTGCGTGTGTTTCATGATTTCTGCCGCTGAGGACAGGGAGGAAATGTTCGCCAGATATTTTTCCACGTTAAGTCCCTGTGAAGCGGCCTCTAAAATATCCCGTTCTCTTTTTTGAGCCCAGGGAAGGTTATTATCGTCAACATTAATAATTTTGCCATCTGCAATGTATTTGCGGATAATTACTTGGGATGATTTGGCGAGGGGAATTATTTCTGTGGGAATCCGGCAGGGGGCAGGTGAACTCATCCGGGAAGCGTCGTTAGATATTTCCTTGAAACCCACAAACCCGATATTCTGGAAGTTAAACGTATCTTCAAAGACGGTCGTAAGCCGTATGTCAGCGCTGACGGCAGTAACGGCGCCTTGCGGATCGCCGGAAAGTATGATGGAAAAGGCTTGCTCACCATTTGAGGATGAAATATACAGCGTTGACGCGCGGAACGATAAGTCAGGATTGTAGTTGTCAACATCGACTTGCAGCGAAGAGGGAATCTGTGTTTTGAGGGGTTCGATTCGGACGGCTGTGCCGTTGGCAATTACGCCAATGATATCGGAACTGAAAGTTGTGTAGTCAACGTCTATTCCAATGATTGCGTTTGCGCCTAAATGTTTCGCGTTGTTACAGAGTTCGTTCACCGCGCTCTGTTTAGCGCTGCCAAGTTTTCCCTCGTAGGAACTGCTGTTTGCGCCTAAAAGGTCGGAAATGCCAGCCTCCAATGAACTGAGAAATCCAGTGCCTAACACGCATTCCCCGGTACAGAATCCAAGGTAATCCGTGATAACATAATTTTCAAAATTGTAGCCCGAGGTTATCTTAAGTTCTTTTTTT